>CAZTAB010000488.1:0-6385 GCA_964611475.1 uncultured Verrucomicrobiota bacterium
GAGAGAGCGGTCGAACCCCTGCTCATCAGGAGGATGCTTCCCGAGGTGCCACTTCCCGAAGTGAGCAGTTGTGTATCCGGAAGCCCTCAGGGATTCGGCAATCGAGACTTCTTCCGGAGGAAGATATTTTGCCCACTCCGGCGTAAGGAGCTTCCGGTCTTGTGGCGATCCTCCCACGAGGAAATTGGTTAGGCGCAATCGGGCGGGATGCTTTCCCGTCATGATGCTGGCCCGGGTTGGAGAGCAGACCGGGCTGGCGGCATACGCATTGGTGAATCGCATACCCTCCCGGGCCAGCCTGTCGATATTCGGTGTTTCGTAGAATCCGCTGCCATAGCAGCCGAGCTGATACCTGCCGAGGTCATCGGCAAGAATCAGGACGATATTCGGGTGGACGGTAGGGGTCTCTCCATGGACGGAGAGGGCGAGGATCAGGAGCTGTAAAGCGAGGGTCCCGCTAGTTTTTCGTGACGAATCGCGATTCACTGAATTTCTTGCCCGGCCCCTACTTATATTCTAGTGCCTTCTCGATGAACAGGGCAAGGGTATACCCGCTCCATATTCAGCGAGGCCAGGTGTTGACTCGAATGATGAAAAAACTCCATGACAAAGCTCTGTAATCCATCAACACTTGCCCGGAGCCTAGGGGCCCAATCTGAATCATGTCGGATAAACTTTTTCTTCTGGATGGGATGGCGCTGGTGTACCGGTCGCACTTTGCTTTCATGCGCAATCCGATCATGACGTCGGCGGGCATGAACACCTCCGCGGTCTATGGTTTCGCCAACACCCTGCTCAACATCCTGGAAAGCGAACAGCCGAGTCACATCGCGGTCGCCTTCGACACCAAGGAACCGACGGAACGGCATGCAAAGTTCGAGGAATACAAGGCCACCCGGGAGGCATTGCCGGAGGACATTGAGGAGGCTCTGCCGTACATTGACCGCCTGATCAAGGGGTTCAACATCACCGTGCTTGTGGCTCCGGGGTACGAGGCTGATGACATTGTCGGAACGGTTGTCCGCTCCGTGAAGGACGATGACGTGCAGACCTATATGGTCACTCCCGACAAGGATTTTGCGCAGCTCGTGAACGACAGGACTTTCCTGTACCGGCCGGCGCGGAAAGGGGGGGGATTTGAAACACTCGGAATGACGGAGGTCCTTGAGGCGTGGGAGGTGGAGCGGGTGGACCAGGTCATCGACGTGTTGGCGCTGATGGGGGATTCCGCTGACAACATTCCTGGAATTCCCGGGGTGGGGGAAAAGACGGCGAAAAAACTCATCGCGAAGTTCGGGAGCGTGGAAAAATTGCTGGAAAGTACAGGGGAGCTAAAGGGGAAGCAGAAAGAAAACGTGGTGACCTACGCCGACCAGGGGCTGCTGTCCAAAGAACTGGTTTCTATCAACTGCGAAGTCCCTGTTCCGTTCTCCCTCAAGGACTTGCGGGTGGGCGAGAGAGATGACGCTTCGCTGAAAAAACTTTTCGCCGAGTTGGAGTTCAATTCACTGGGGGATCGGTTATTTGGCGAGGCCTTCAAGGCTGGACGCGGCAAGGGCTTTTCGGGCGTGGTCGATGACGGTGCGGCCGGCGAGGAGCAAGGGGAACTTTTTGGTGGCACGCTGAAAACCCTGGCCGACGTCGAGCACGTATACGAACTGGTTGAAGGGGATTTGGCGATTGGTGGCCTGGTGGAAAAACTGCAGAAGCAGGAATCCTTCTGTTTAGACACCGAGACCTCCAGCCTGGATCCGCGCACGACCGAGCTTGTAGGAATCGCGTTCGCCTGGAAGCCGGGCCATGCGGTCTACGTGCCGTTTCCTCCAGACCCGAAGGCGTCCCTGAATCTCCTGGAGCGGTTCCGGGCGCTGTTGGAGGATGGGTCGATCGAAAAGATCGGGCACAACCTGAAGTTCGATCTCGAGGTCTTGAGGTGGCATGGTATCGAGGTCGCGGGACCGTTTTTCGACACGATGATAGCCCATGCCCTGGTCGACCCGGAGCAGCGTCACAACATGGATTTTCTTGCGGAATCCCGGCTTGGGTACACGCCCGTCTCAATTGCGACGCTGATCGGCGAACGCAGGGAGGAGCAGCGGTCCATGCGGGAACTCGAGCCGCAGGAAATTGTGGACTACGCAGCGGAGGACGCGGACATCACTCTTCAGCTGCGGCATTCCATTGGGCCGGAATTGAAGGATGTCAACGCGGAGCGCCTGTTCAGGGAGATGGAAGCTCAGCTCATGCCGGTTCTTGCGGACATGGAGTATGAGGGGATCGGGTTGGATACGTCAGCCCTAGCGGAGTTCTCCGTGACGCTTGGAGCATCAATCGATTCGCTTCGTTCTCAAATTTTTGACCAAGCGGGATGCGAATTCAATCTGAATTCCCCGAAGCAACTCGGCGAGATCCTCTTCGACACGCTCAAACTCGAGAAGGATCCTAAGAAGACAAAGACGGGGCAGTACCAGACAAATGAGCAGGTGCTCACCCGGCTCGCGGTTCGTTTCGAGATTGCACGGCACATTCTCCAATACCGGGGGGCTACAAAGTTGAAAAGCACCTATGTGGATGCGCTGCCGTCGTATGTGCTGGAGAAGACAGGCCGGATCCACACTACCTACGCCCAGGTCGCGACGGCCACCGGGCGGCTCGCATCCAACGGCCCCAACCTGCAGAACATTCCCATCCGGTCTGCGCAGGGACAGGAAATCCGGAAGGCGTTTATCCCGCGATCGCCGGACCGCAGGCTGCTTTCGGCCGATTACTCACAGATCGAACTGCGAATCATGGCGGAACTCAGTGGCGATCCAGGAATGCTGGAGGCGTTTGAAAAGGGACAGGACATCCACGATGCCACCGCCGCGCGCGTATATAGTGTGGAGCTAGACGCCGTTTCCCTTGAAATGAGAAGGCAGGCAAAAATGATCAACTATGGACTTATGTACGGAATGTCCGTGTTTGGCCTGTCGCAACGGCTGGGTATTCCTCGCAAGGATGCGCAAGGGATTGTGGAAAGCTACTTCGCCCAGTTCCCCGGCATCAAATCCTACATCGACCAGACCATCGAATTCGCGAAAGAGAACGGGTTTGTGGAAACGATCTCGGGCCGCCGCAGATATTTGCGTGACATCAACAGCCGGAACAACACGACCCGGATGGCGATGGAGCGGAACGCAGTCAATACACCGATTCAGGGAACCGGGGCGGACATGATCAAGACGGCAATGGTCCAAATTCACGAGGCGTTGCGCGAGGCCGGGCTAGAGTCGAAAATGATTCTTCAGATTCATGACGAACTCGTATTCGACGTTGTGGCGTCCGAAATCGACCAGGTTCGCGAAATCGTGGAAACAAACATGATCGAGGCGATCCCAATGAGGGTTCCGATCGAGGTGGACATTGGGGTGGGAAAAAACTGGCTGGAAGCGCACTGACTGGCTGTTCGTCCTGCGCTACCGGAAAGAATGCCTATGTGCGGCTAGGTGACCCGGAGCGAATCGTGCAGCGCGTCCCGGAGGGGATTCAGCCCCTCGCCCATTGCTGCGGAGATTTCCATCGGAGCTTCCCCGGTCCGTTCCCGGAATTCCCTCAGCTGCTCTGTCGAGGCGGGTTCGTCCATCTTGTTGGCCACGACCAGGTATCGCCGCGTTCCGAGGTCCCGGTTATACGCGGCGAGCTCGTTTCGCAGGTTTCCGAGGTCTTCCGCGGGATGCCGCCCATCGGATCCCGCCATGTCGAGGACGAAAACCAGCAGTCGCGTGCGTTCGATATGGCGCAGAAACTCGTGCCCTAGTCCCACACCTTTCGCGGCGCCGTCGATCAATCCAGGAATGTCGGCGATTCGTATTTGGGAGTAGTTGTCGAATGTCAGGGTTCCGATCATGGGATGCAGCGTGGTGAATGGATAGGAAGCCACTTTCGGGTGCGCAGCCGTCAGGGCCCTCAGCAGCGTGGATTTGCCGGCGTTCGGGTATCCGACGAGACCCACATCGGCAACGATCTTGAGTTCCAGCCGCAGGATCTTTTCTTCCCCTGACTCCCCTTCAGTACGTTCAAGCGGTGCGCGGTGGGTGGACGAAACGAAGCGACAGTTTCCCTTCCCTCCGCCCCCCCCGCGTGCGACCACAAATTTATCTTCGTGATGTATGACTTCGCCTAGCCTGGTCCCGGCGTCGATTTCATAGACCTCGGTTCCGCGCGGCACCGGAATGATGAGGTCTTCCCCGTTTCGTCCGTGTTTCTGCTGCTTGCCCCCGCGCCCCCCATGACCGGCTCGTTGCAGGGGATTGAAGTAAAGCGGCTGCAGAGAATCGATGTTTTCGTCCGCGCGAAAGATCACGTGCCCGCCACGCCCTCCGTCTCCGCCGTCGGGCCCGCCGCGCGGCACGTATTTCTCGCGCCGGAACGAGGCAAGCCCGTCACCTCCATTTCCCGCTGTAGCGGTGATCTTCACCCGGTCGCGGAATGTGGATATTTTGGACACGCGGGTCTCCCCGGAATCGAAAGCTGGATGTGTGCTATTCGAAATTGGGTGTTGCCCGTTCCCTGGTGCCAGGACGTGGCGCCACAGGTCCGGAAATGTCCAGCATCGAATATCGAGGTTGCGGAAGAAACGGCGGGACGAGTTATGTCGCAGCCAGCTCTTCGATGTTCACGCGCCGGCCTTCCTTGTCGAACTTTACGGTCCCCTCCTTTAAAGCAAAGAGTGTGTAGTCCCGTCCTATGCCGACATTTTTCCCGGGGTGGAACTTCGTGCCGAGCTGGCGCACAATGATGCTGCCGGCGGTGACGCGCTGTCCGCCATATGCCTTGACTCCGCGTCGCTGCGCATTGCTGTCGCGGCCGTTCTTGCTCGATCCCTGACCTTTTTTATGTGCCATTTCAATTTCTCCAATCAGGCCTCTGCCGTTGCTTTTTCGGCGGGTTCTTCCGCTTCTTTCTTCTCGCTCGCGGGGGCGGGAACGGAACCGACACTCTGTATCTTCACGCGCGTTTGCTCCTGCCGGTGACCCTGTTTCCGTTCGTATCCCTTCCGTTTTTTATACTTGTAGGATACGACCTTGGGCCCCCGGTAGTGTTCCATGACGATCGCGGTGACCGTGGTTCCGTCGAGGACCGGCGTTCCAAGGTCCAGCGTGGAGCCATCGGAAAGGGCGAGAACCTGGTCGAACGTTACGGTGGCCCCCGTTTCCCCTTCGAGTTTTTCCACGCTGATGACTTCGTTGTGATGGACCAAGTATTGCTTTCCTCCGGTCTGAATCACGGCGTAGGGTTTCATGTTGTACCTTCTGTATCCGGAATCTACCGCCCCGGTACTGCGGCTCCGACCTATCGGAGAAGCCGGGCAAACTACAGAATCGTGCGATGGAAGTCAATGGCCTCCAGTGAAATGGTACATCTCGGAGGAACGTGGGCATTCCTGTCGCCGCATGTGGTGGTTGGAGCGTTGCAGGGCATTGCCGGGGTGAATTTACTGGATTTTAGCGCTTTTTTCGCAAATGGACTTCCATCTAAAAAAAACCTTGCCATAAAGTTGTCGCTCTCATCGTCGGGGTAAGGTGAATCGTGGGCATTATGTTTCGAGGCTCCGGGCGATCCCGTCGATGAACTGTTGGATGCCGAATTTCTCTGCATGCCTCCGGATGGTCCCTGCATTCCAGGTTTTCCCCGCGGCCTCCTCCACGCCCGCCAGGAGGTCCTCTGGCGTTTGCTTGCCGAAGTAGATGCCGGTTTCTCCGTTGACGACGGATTCGCGTACGCCGCCACGGCCGAATGCCACGACCGGCTTGCCGCAGGCCTGCGCTTCGAGCGGTACAATGCCGAAGTCCTCCTCTCCGGGAAAAATGAGAAACCTGCAGTTCCGGTAAAGCTCGAGGATCTCGTCGTCCTGTCGCCAGCCGAGAAACTCGATCGACGGGCCCGCCTGCTTCCGGAGCGCATTGAGCCGGCCTCCCGTGCCTACGACCTTGAGCGGGAAGCCAAGATGATTGTATGCCTCGACGGCCAAGTCTACATGCTTGTAGGGCACCAGAGCCGAGACGATGAGGTCGTAGTCCCGAGTCCCGCCGGCGTTTGGCGTGCAGCGGTCCAGGTCGACTGGCGGATAGACGATCTCCGATTCACGGCCGTAGAAATGTCGAATTCTCCTCTGAACATGTTCACTTATGGCAATGAAGCGATCCACCCGTTCTGATGCCCGCTTGTCCCATGCGCGCAGCCGGGACAGCATTGGGCGGACAACCAGTTCCTTTGCCCGGCTCGGTCCGAAGTACTCATGGTAGAATATTCCATACCGCATTGGCGTGAAGCAGTAGCAAATGTGGCGCATCCCGTCCCGGGGCTTCAGACCTTTTGCCACACAGTGGCTGGTGCTGATCAGCGC
>CAZTAB010000489.1:0-2370 GCA_964611475.1 uncultured Verrucomicrobiota bacterium
ATCGAACGGTCTGAGATCGCGAGGGCCTTCAAGCTGCTCCAGGAACGCGATGAGCTGTTGCACCTGTCGCTGCGTCAGGTCGCTGAGGCCGCTCTGGACATGATTGGTGTCCGACCCCACGAGGATGTCGGCTAGAGTGGCAGCCGATCCATCATGAAAATAGGGGGGGGTGGCCCAGACGCCGACGAGTCCGGGTGTATCGATGCCTTCCAGAGGAAGGCCTGATCGGTTCCCGGAGCGGGAGGTCAGCGTGCCGACATCGTGGAGGAGCCCGATTTCGCTGTCCGTGAACCTCGGCGGTGAGTGGCACTGCTGGCAATCGAGATGGGTGAAGATCTCCCGCCCGGCCACGGCATCGGGGGTGAAGGTCCCGTCGGCATTGCGGTGGGGACTTGCCAGTGCACTCGTCAGTGAGTCGATGTACGTCGCCAGCGCGTCTAGGTCGGGGCTCAGCCCGGCCTTGGGATCCCCCAGCGGCTCATTCCTTGTGCCGCTCTGGAACACCGGGTCCGGCAGAAAGCCGACCCCACCAAGCGGACCGCGGATATTGTGTTCGAAATCCTGGATTTCGTCGAAGTTTCCGGACCAGTGCAGCGGACCTTGGGCCGTGCCCCCCCGGCTGTTGAGCGAAATCGTGTTTCGCAGGCCCTCTCCCCGGTCGGTGAAATCCCAGGTGCGTCCATCGTCATTCCCGTCGAGATGACAGGAGGCGCAACTCAGGTAATCGTCCCGGCTCATTCGGTCGTCGGCCCCGTTGTAGAAAATCTGCTTGCCCAGGAGCACGTCAGGGGGCAGTCGTTCGTCCGCAACCATGGAGATGTCCGCCACTTTGGGCGGAGCAAATCCGGATGCAGCGGTGACCGCGGATATGTCGTATACCTCCACACTGCGCGACATGAAATTGTGCGCGAAGAGTCGGGATCCGTCATCATTGACCGCGAGTCCCCGCGGGGCAAGACCGTCGAGGACGATGCCGCCGACGGCCGTTCGGCTGTACACGTCGCGGATTTCGATCTCGTTTGATCCCTCCAGCGCGACGAAGACATAATCACCGAAGGGAGTATATGCGGCGGCGGCGGGCTGGCCCCGGTCATCGTGATCAATCCGGTTGTCCACCGCTTCCATGCTCCTGGCCATGTCGATCTTCGAGGAGAGGGAGCGCACGGTTGTTTCGAATGTTAGGGCCTGTGCATCTCGAAGGGCGCCGCGCAAAATGTTGTCTTTCTTTGCCGTGACCCATGCCTCTGTTCCGTCCGGGGAGATAACGACGGATCGGAGGTAGTTGGGTAGACCCCTCGCTGCATCGGTAGAGTCCGTTGTCGTCTGGTCGAGGGGCAGGCCAATGGTTTTTGTGACCGCCATGGTTGTGGCGTCGATCTCCCAGACCTCTCCCTGAAGGTCGTTCGAAACAAGCCGGGTCACGAGCACGCGTGATCCGTCTGCGGATACGGCCAGTCCGCGGGGCGTCGGTCCGAGATAGGTGAAGGTTGCCAGTGTGTTGGTTCCTCGTTTCATCAATTCCCCCGACCCGGCCAGCGTAATGAATACGTTTGTCCCGTCCGGCGAGACTACGACCCCGTAGGGGGCCGACCCATGCTGTAGCGGAATGGTTTCCAGCAGGCTGCCGTCGATGTGGTTATGACGTGTAATCGACGAGCTCTCCTCATTGGCGACCCATATCGCGCCGTCGGGCCCAACGGCAAGCGTTCGTGGTTTTCGCCCGGCAGGCTGCTCCCACAGCTTGGACAGGGTCGTTGTATCGAGTGCCGACAAGGTGTTGTTGTCTTCGTTCACGCAATAGACACGATCCCCGTCATGCACGATGGTTGACGAGGTGGCAGGCATCCGTGTGGTGAGCGGCCGGTGCACCGTTTGAAGAAAGGAGGACGATGTGGACTGCGTCGCGTTCGAGATCGATGCCACCACCGAGTAGTGCCCAGGTGCCCCGTAGACGTGAGATGCCTCCGGTTCGGAAGACCACAAGGTGGGGGGGCTTCCATCTCCGAAATTAAAGGAATAACGGAATGTTCCCGTGCCGATTGATTCCGCGGTGAGTTCGACCGCTTGTCCGGCTTCGCGGGGCGGATGGGATGCCACGGTGACTTCCAGGCCACCAAAGATCCCCATGACCTCGGATGAAGAAAGAGAACGGATGTAAATTCGTATATCGTCGAGCGATCCGGCAAAATGGTCGGCGGTTCCGAACCGGTCTTCAATGCGCCCGAACGCATCGAAGGGGATGGCGTTGTTGCCGATCTGTCCGACGACCTGTTGTTGCGGCGCACCGTCCACGTAGACGGCAACTTGGCCGTTCACCGCATCCCGAGTCAGGCCGATGTAGTGCCACGATCCGTCATTCACGGGGCGGAG
>CAZTAB010000490.1:0-2808 GCA_964611475.1 uncultured Verrucomicrobiota bacterium
CGAATGCCAGTCCCAGACCGATGACTCCAGCCTGCGTCAGAATCCCGCGTTCCATTGACTTTGCCCCGTGCCGTGCCGCCGCATGGACGATCTCGTGACTGAGCACCGCTGCCAATTCCGCCTCGTTGTTCAATTCGACGAGCAGGCCGCGGTTCACCGCGATTTTTCCGCCCGGAAGGGCCCATGCGTTGGGCACGCCATTGTCCAGTACCACGAAGTCATAGGGTAGTTGTGGTCGGTGGCTCACCTTCGCCAGGCGTTGGCCCACCTCCCTTACATAGGCGCCCACCTCCGGGAATGCCGTCAATTCGCCGCCCTGCGTCTGCTGCATCGGGAGGAAATTTTGACGTCCCAGCTGGATTTCGTTGGACTCGGATACGAACTGGAGCTCCTGTCGGCCGGTGACCGGATTGGTCGCGCAACCGACGACGAATAAAACGGTCGCTGCAAGTAGCGGTGACAGTATAATGATTGAGGGTCTCAAGGGTGTATATCCTTGTTCCGGAACAAATATTTCTCGTATGCATGGCATTCAAAGGCTCATAACGCCTTGAATCAATCCTTTGACGCGCATTATTTGTAAAATATTCAGATGCATTCAAATCCACGGTTTTCCCCGGCGTGTGAGGGACCGGTGCTGATAGCAGGGTGCGGATATGTGGGCGCTGCCCTGGGACGCTCGCTTGCCGCCCACGGGATCCAAGTATTCGGGATCCGCCGGAACGCAAACACATTGCCGGAAGGGATTCGGGGGATCGCGTGCGATTTGTCCCGCTCCGGTGACATTTCTTCGATTCCGAACCGTTTCGGTTCCCTTGTGTACTGCCCCTCCGTCGGAGGAAAGGGAACGCTTGCGGATTATCGGGCGTTATACGTGAACGGGTTCCGGTGCCTTCTTGACCACGGCACGTTTGGCCGCGTTTTGTTTGTTTCCAGCACGGGCGTTTACGGTCAACGCAACGGGGAGTGGGTCGATGAAATTTCTGAAACGTCACCTTGCATCGATTCCGGACGGGCCATGCTGGAAGCGGAATCCGTCGCAAGGACAAATAGCCCGGCGGGGATTGCGGTTCGGTTTTCGGGGATTTACGGCCCGGGTCGAACCAGGCTTGTGCATATGCTACAGGAAGGCCGCGCGACATGCGAACGGGACCGGCCGCGGTACCTCAACCAGATTCACCGCGCGGATTGTGTCGGCGTTTTGCTCCACCTGTTGTCGATTCCCAATCCTGCCTGCCTGTATATCTCTTCAGACATGGAGCCTGCATCGCGGTTTGATGTCTGGTCCTGGATGGCCGAGCAGGGTCGGATGCAACGGCCCGAAGTTGTGGACAGAGGCGGTTCGGGAATCCCGCGGGATGCAAGAGGAAACAAGCGATGCCTGAACCGGCGCCTGCTGGCGGATGGGTATCGATTTCAATTCCCGACCTTCCGGGAGGGTTATGCAGACCTGTTGACCGGGGGAGGGGGTCTCAGGAGGTGATGGCGATTGTGATGGCTTCGGCGATGGTATTCAGTGCTGCCGGTTTCTGGAGGTGGGTCCTGACGGCCTCGACCCCTTGCCGCCTACATCTGTTTCTCCTCCGCGAATGCGGATAGAACCTGCACCGTTTTGTCCGGCTTCATGGACTGGATTGCCTTGAGCGTCTCCACACCGTCCATCCCCGGCACCACCATGCCATGTTGAGGATGACAGAGTCGACGTGGTGGGCCTTCAGGTACAGGGCGCAATCGTATCCATTCGGGATGGTGTGTGCCGACAACAGTTCCCGGTTGGCGGACAGCCGCTTCGGCTCATCGTCGATCAGAAGGATGAAAGCTCGCTGGGATTATTCGCTTATGGTTTCTGTCCCGGAGCGGGAGTCGTCAACAATAATTCAAAATACTATTCCCGGGAATTTTGACTGTTGGCGGACATTGTGTTTTTTGCCCACTCCCCCATGAATTTTATCAGCTCCGAATGATCCGGGCTCCTGCAGTTTCGGACGTAGAACCCGGATGCGCAGGTGCCGGCGAGAAGGGACAACCTGGTTCCGCATCCATGGAGAAGCCCGTGGCAGAACCCCGCATTGAATACGTCTCCCGCTCCGGTCGTGAGGTTTGGGTTCGGAGTAAACGCACCTTCCGCCGAGTAGGCCCCCTGTTCGTCGGCTGCGTGAGCGGACTCGATCGGATGAATCATCACAATGCCAACGCCGATGGCCTTCCGCAATTCGATGCAGCGTGCGGCAAGATCTTTCGTGGCCTTGAGCTGGAGCGCTTCAATGCAATGACTTGACTCGTTTTCATTGAGTCCCAGAATCACCTCCGCCACCGATTGGAGGTCGCGCAGGGATCCAAGCGCTTGCAGCAAATCTGTGCGGGTTCGTTTTGCCGGATCGGCCAGGTCAACGAAAATCCGTGGACGGTTGCCGGACTCTGCGAGGAGCCTTCCAAAGCCGTCAAAAAGGCCATTCATGTGGGGAAGCATGGTCCAGTTCAGAAACCCGATAAGTTCCATTTTCCCGACGAGTTCGCGGAGCTTGGGTCTCGGTACGATGTCCACGAGGTTTTCCCAGGTTACGCCTGAGAGGCTGCTCATAGTGCCCAGCATGACCTTCCCGTCGAGGAATTCCACGGCGCTGGTGTGTGCGGGGTCGGCGAGGAGGATCACGCGCTCGCATTCATCGGCCAGTTCGGTGAACACCGGCGCCACCACATCTCTGCCCAAGGCTCCCATATAGGTGACTCGATGTTCAAAGCGGGTGAATGCCCTCGCCATGATCGGCCCGTTCCCTCCAAGTTTCGTCATTTGTGAGACGAGTTCGA
>CAZTAB010000491.1:0-1830 GCA_964611475.1 uncultured Verrucomicrobiota bacterium
TACAGGGGAAGCGGATAGCGACCGAGGCGGTTGGCATTGCGAGGCAATATCTCGATCGAAACGGAGTATCCGCCGAGGTCGAATTCTCTTGGGGCGCAACCGAAGTGAAGGCACCGGAACTAGTGGATGCCATTGTCGAAATCACGGAAACCGGCTCCTCGCTACGCGCGAACAATCTGCGCATTGTGGAAACCATCCTTGAGTCCACGACCCGGGTCATCGCGAACAAGGAATCATGGGAGGACGACTGGAAGCGGGCCAAAATCGAGAAAATTGTGTTGCTCCTGAGGGGTGCGCTGGCGGCGGAGACCCGGGTGCTTCTGAAAATGAACGTTCAGGAAAAAGAGGTTGCTGCGGTCTCGACTATCCTCCCGTCGCTCCATGCCCCCACCGTGAACAAACTCAGTGATTCGGGCTGGTACAGCATCGAGTCGGTCGTGGAAGAGCAAATCGTCCGGGAAATCATTCCGGAGCTCAAATCCGCCGGCGCGGAAGGAATTATCGAATTATCATTGAATAAAGTGGTGTCTTGAGTAATAGATAAGGCAACTTGCAGGGCCAGCCACCTGCTGAACATACACAGGAAGAAGCCGGAGTCTCCATGGGTACAGTAAAGAAATGGCGAAAGCGCAAGATGGCGAAGCACAAGCGAAAGAAACGCCTGAAAGCTGATCGCCATAAGAAGAACTAATCTTCCCGCAACCGAACGTACCGCCGACCGACCGGCGATCATCTATCATGCGGGTCTCCCGTACGGTCTCTTCAGTGCTCCTTTCCGCCGGGACGAGCGTTTTTATAGGCTGCCAGTCCATTTCTCCGGTAGGGACCGGGGACTCCGGGTTCAGCGAGGAGATGTCCCTCGAAGAAGTCGACACGGATGATCGTATTTTCGCCGAGGTTCTCGCACGGTACGCGCAGGGCCTGATCTACGAGTATCACCGCGAATACGAGGATGCGCTGGAAAGCTATCTTCGAGCGGTCAAACTGGATCCTGGCAATGAGGAACTAAATTTTCGTATCGCTATGGGTCTTCTTCGCCAGAGGCGGACAACCGAAGCAATCCGGATTATAGAGGCCATTCTGGAGCGGAACCCGAAATCCGCTCAGGCGTTGTCGGTCCTGGCCATGGCATACCGGATCGCGGAACAGCCCGAGAAAGCGAAGACAGCTTACGAGTCGTTGCTGAAGATCGACCAATCCGATCCCCTCCCCTACCTTGACTACGCATCCTTCCACGTGTTGCGAAACGAAATGGAGGAAGCGAAGAGAATCCTCGAACTGGGCAGCCGAAAAGCCAAACCGCCACTGGATCTCTACCTCAATCTAGCTCGCATCCACATCGATGAATCGATGAACGTGGAGACCCGGGAAACCGCGCATGCCCTCCGGGATCAAGCAATCGAATATCTGGAACGGGCGGCAAAACTAGACAAGGAAAACCGGGAGATCCTGTTCCGCATCGGGGACCTCCACATCCTCAACAAAGAGCACGACAAGTCGATGGAGCACTTCCGCGCGATTGAAAAGGCGTTCCCCGACCACCTGCGAACCAAGCAGGAACTGGCGCTTCGATTCCTCGCCACCGGCGACATCGAGGAGGCAATATCGACGCTGGAATCCATCAGCCGCGATGACCCCTCCAACCCGCAGGTCTACTATTATCTTGGGGAGTTGTACTTGGAGAACAGCAATCTGGAAAAGGCCGTCGAGAGCTTCCGGCTTTCTGTGGCGGCAACGGAGGACGATCCCCTCCCGTATATTCGCTTGTCCATGCTGCTGCAGGAACACGACGGCGGGGCGGCGATAGACCTTCTGTACAGCGGCCTGGAA
>CAZTAB010000492.1:0-3831 GCA_964611475.1 uncultured Verrucomicrobiota bacterium
GATTGACTTGTGCGCGACAGAAGCCCTTTGATGCCGGAACATTCCACCTACGGCGAAAATCACTCGCCTCAATTCACGCGTCATGGCCTTTTCCTGTTTTCAACAAGCAAAAAGCATGACAAGGTTTTAACAAGGACGGGCGTTTGCGCCAACCTGCAGGAGCATCCTTCGGCAATGCACGGACTCAATCTCATTCTGAACAAAACCAGCAATCTGCTGGTCCTGCGGGAGCTTTATCACGCGGAGGAGGCCCTGACCGGGCGTGAACTACAGCGGCGCACAGGCCTTTCCAACCGCGCAACCATGCTTGCGCTCGAGTCGCTTGTGGACACCTCGGTGGTTCGGTGCGAGACCACGCCGCAGGCGAATTGGTACGAGCCAAACATCAACAACTATTTTTTCTCGAAGGCTCTCAAGACCGTGTTCGAGTCGGAGGATCTCTTCTGGGATGATTTGCGAAAGGTTATCCAAAAAACAATTCGTCCCCGGCCTCTTTCCGCCGTCGTCACGGGCCCTCTCGCCCGGAACGAGGCAGAATCCACCGGGCGGCTCGAAATCACAATGCTCTTTGGTTCCGGCCGAAATCGCATGCGTGCCTATGGAACCTTCGAGGATCTTATGGAAACGATCTGGGATCGCTATGCTCTAGATGTCGAAGCCAACTGGCTCGACGCCAACATTGCTGAACGGGAAGAACATGAGGCACTCTGGCGTCGCATCGAGCGAGAGGGCGTGCTGCTCTTTGGGACGTTGCCGTAACCCCCGTCCTCCATGCCGCTTCCGATCTATGACATTCAGCCCGAACTTCTTTCCTCCCTTGGGGCCTCTTCCCGCGTCGTGCTAAGCGCGCCGACCGGGTCTGGGAAATCCACGCAGATCCCACAAATGTTGCTGGATGCGGGAGCCGTGGGGGGGCAGATTATTGTCATGCAGCCACGACGCATCGCAGCGCGAATGCTGGCCATGCGAGTTGCGCGGGAACGCAATGGACAGCCCGGAGATGAAATTGGCTATCACATTAGGCTAGAGCGGCAGGCAGGGCCATCCACACGCATCCTATATGTTACGGAAGGAATTTTGCTCCGGGAGTTTCTTCACAATCCCAATCTTGACGGGATCGGTTGTGTTATATTCGACGAATTTCATGAGCGACATCTTTACGGGGACGTGACCCTGGCCCGATCTCGACTGCTCCAGTCTGAGGGGCGCGCCGACCTGAAGCTGATCGTCATGTCGGCGACGCTTAACACGGGAACCCTGGAGACAGCACTCAAGCCATGCACAACCATTGAATCCGAAGGCCGGACTTTTCCCGTCGACATTGTATACACTGACAAGAGGATCCACTTCGACCGAACACCGATTTGGAGCGCTGCAGCAGACGCTTGTGAGCGCGCCATGGAGGAGAACCAGGCAGGAGATATTCTCGTGTTCATGCCGGGCACCCATGAGATCCGGCGCACCGTCGACTCTCTCAAACGCTCGAAGCGAATTCGTGGCATGGAGGTCCTTCCTCTTCACGGTGAATTGTCAGCCAAGGACCAGGACCACGCGGTCTCTCCTGGTGGACGACGAAGAATTATCGTGGCGACAAACATTGCCGAAACCTCCATTACAATTGATGGCGTCCGCGTTGTCGTTGACTCTGGTCTGGCGCGAATCGCGTCTCATGATGCCAATCGGGGGGTGAACATGCTTTCGGCTCGCTCCATCAGTCGCGCGTCGGCGGATCAGCGCGCAGGTCGAGCCGGCCGCGTAGGCCCGGGGACGTGTTTCCGGTTGTGGACAGAGCGCGAGCACAGCGAACGACCGCTCCAGGAACTGCCTGAGATAGAACGCCTAGATCTCTCCGAAGCCGTTCTCGCCCTCGTTGCCGGAGGCGTTGGCGACCTCTCACGGTTCCCATGGCTCACTCCCCCCCCGGATCGAGCACTGGCACACGCGATTTCACTTCTTGAGGATCTGGGAGCTATCAAATCTGGGTCGGGGCTATCCGTTACGGATATGGGTCGTCGCATGGTTGCCTTTCCTGTGCATCCACGCTACGCGAGGTTGCTTCTGGAGTCGGGCGTGCGCAATTGCGTATACGAGGCGACGCTGGTCGCCGCGCTAATGCAGGGGCGCTCGATTCTCATTCACTCCGCAGGAAAGGAGGTCCAGCATCGCCGGGCGGATGCATTCGGCGACGAGGACCAGTCCGATTTCTTCGTGCACTTCTCGGCTCTCGCGCTGGCTCGCAGGAGCCGCTTCCAGCTTGATGCCTGCCGGGAACTGGGGATCCACGGACAGGCTGCGCGACAGGTCCAGCCACTGCACGAGTCGTTTCTTCGCATCGCCCGTGCACAGGGGCTTCCGGTCAACCAGCACGTGCCCGCTGAACGCGAGGCGGTTCAGCAATGTATACTTGCCGGGTTCGTGGATCAGCTGGCCCGGCGAAAAGATAGCGGGAGCCTACGCGTGGAGTTGATTCGCAATCGCCGCGGCGAAATCGACCGGGGCAGCGTTGCGGGAAAAGCCCGCCTCGTGGTCGCCGGAGAGATTCGAGAAGTTGAGTTGCGCAAGAATGAACGGCGCATCACGCTTTCCCTTTGCACTTCCATCAGGGAGGAATGGCTTCATGAGCAATTCCCGCGCGATTTCTCCTACGAGGACACAGTCACTTTTGATGCTTCGGGCAAGAGGGTTGTAGGGCTGTCCCGAAGAAAATTCCGAGACCTTGTCCTTGACGAGAAGCCGTCATCGAATGTGCCTGCCGAGCAGGCAGCCTCCATGCTTGCCGATGGAGTTCTCGACGGCCGCTTCCATCTGAAGCACTGGGATCATGAAGTGGAACAATGGATCTTCCGGGTGAACGCTCTGAGCCGGTGGTGTCCGGAGCTCGAAAGCCCGGAGTTCACAGCGGATGACAGGCGCTTCATTCTTGAACAGGTCTGCCTCGGATGCGTAAGCGCTAAGGAGGTCCAGGGCCGCCCCGTCAAGCCGATCCTTCGTGACTGGCTGTCGCCCGCCCACGCCACGGCGCTGGACGAGTATGCGCCGGACCGGGTCCGCCTTCCTTCGGGTCGGCGGATTCGGGTGATTTACGCGGAGAATGACGCCCCCACTATCAGCGTCCGCATTCAGGACCTCTTCGGCGTGAACTGCCCCCTTACAATTGCCATGAACAGGCAGCGCCTCCGTATCCAGATCCTTGCCCCCAATCAGCGACCGGTCCAGGTGACCGACGACCCCATTGGTTTCTGGCGGGACACATATCCTGCAGTAAAGAAGCAATTACAGAAAAAATATCCAAAGCATGAGTGGCGATAGCAAGAAGGAAGGTTCGACCTTTGAGTGTGCGAATCGCGATACCACGGCACTTATACGTGCACCGCAATGAGCGCGATTGCGTGGATCGCCCGCATACAGGGAATGGGGCATGCCCCGCTCTTCCAGAGCCGTGATATAACCTCTACAGCTTCTGGATATTTACTCCGATGGATCGGCCGAAAATATTTGCGCACTATCGTGCGGAGGGACTATCCGCAGGACACCGACATAACCACGGCTCCACATCCCGCCTGTTATTGCCTGTTCCCCAGACTGAGAATGACCGCCTTTCATTGAAACGTTAAGGCAACACCCCGAACTAATGGACACCATCTCGGCGAGTAGTGAGGCCTAGAAGCAATTTCACGGTTGAAAAGGCGACTCAAGGCAATGGGAAGGGTAAGCGACCCCGAGCCTCAGACGCTCTCAAAGGGCTTTGAAGCAGAGAGTCGCATTGTGCCCGCCGAAGCCCAGAGAGTTGCTGAGGCAGGCGGCCAGACTCATTTCGCGCGCCTGGTTGGG
>CAZTAB010000493.1:0-2382 GCA_964611475.1 uncultured Verrucomicrobiota bacterium
CGGGCCGAAGACCTGTGCTTCAGCGAGGAGGGTGTGAGGCACTCCCTCCGCCACCTTCTCCTTCCATGGTGGAATGCCTACAGCTTTTTCGTCATGTATGCCCGCACCGACAACTGGGAGCCGGAGAAGAAGCTCGCCACGGCTAGCCCTCACAGGCTTGACCGCTGGATCCTGAGTTCGCTCGAAACCCTGAATGAGCGGGTTGTCCGGGCCATGGATGTGTACGACCTGCAGCAGTCCATTCGCCCCTTTGTCCGCTTCATTGAGGACCTGACGAACTGGTATATCCGGCGCAGCCGGCGCCGCTTCTGGAAGAGCACCGATGACGACGACAAGTTTCATGCCTATTCGACACTCTACGAAGTGCTCCTGCGGCTTTCGAAGATTGCTGCGCCATACGTCCCCTTCATAAGCGATGCCATCTACCGGAATCTTCGCACTGCCGATATGCCGGAAGCGGTGCATCTATGTGAGTTTCCCGAAGCAGACGGAACCCATCGGGATCCGGAACTGGAAGCCCAGATGAACGATGCGATGACTGTCGTGAACATGGGGCGAGTGCTTCGCACGGAATACAAGCTGAAAGTTCGCCAGCCTCTCAAGAGCATTCATGTCGCCTGCCGGGATTTGGGGCGGGCGAAGGGCATCGGGGAACTCGCGGATCTGATTTCCGACGAACTCAATGTCAAGGCCGTGGAGTTTGGCCAGAATGAAACCGAGTTGGCAACTCTGTCGGCGAAGGCCGACTTCCGGAAACTGGGTCCCCGCCTGGGCAAGGACATGAAGCGCCTGGCCGGGGAAATACAGAAACTTGATGCAGAGACCTGTGAAGATATTCTCGGGGGGGGCGACGTGGAAATTGTGCTCGATGGGAAACCGTTTGAGGTTCGGGCGGATGAGCTCGTGGTCGAGCGGACACCGAGGGCGGGTCTTGCGGTTAGCGCTCAGTCAAGTTTGGTCGTCGCGCTCGAGATCGAGTTGTCTGACGAACTGGTTTTAGAGGGATTGGCCCGTGAGGTTGTAAACCGGTTGCAGCAGATCAGGAAATCAATGGATCTGGATGTCACGCAACGAATCGGGGTCTCTTGGGCCACGAAGGATGTCGATCTCGCCAGGGCCATCGATGGATTCCGCGGGTATGTAATGAGCGAGACCCTTGCCTTGGAAATGGATCGGGGAGATCCGGGGCTTATCGATACGCAGCCCTTGGAAATTAATGGCAAAATGGTCTGGATCGTCGTGAAACCTGTGTGATTTTCGCTTCGTTTGCTTTCGGGAAAAGCCTGGAATCAGTTAAATCTTGAGTGTTTCGGTCTTGGGCGGGTCCATTGACATTCCTGTTGCCCTGTGGTAGTTGTCTCCGCCCTTTTCTTTGGGGATCACTGTCATACGAAGCAAGGGAAATGCCCGCCTGGGGGAAGACAAATGGCCGCGAAAAAGAAGTCCGTAAGCAAAGCGAAAAGCGCGACGAAAAAAGCAGCCTCAAGCAAAAAAGCTGTGCCGAAGGCCCGTACCACAGGAAAGAAGAAGACAGGCAAGGCGGGGGCAAAAATCTCTGGCAGAAAGACCGTGGCGAAGAAGGCTCCCGCGGCGAAGAAGGTTCCCGCGGCGAAGAAGAGTTCCGCGGCTAAGAAGGCTCCCGCGGCAAAGAAGGCTCCCGCGGCAAAGAAGAGTTCCGCGGCAGAAAAGCCCCTCACGGCGGAAAAGGCTCCGGCCAAACCCTCAGGGCGCAAGAAGCGGGCTAACGCGCACCTCTCCGCGAAAGAGCTTCGTGGCTTCAAGCGGCTGCTTCTCAACCTGCGGGATAGCGTCGTCGACGAAATTTCCTTTCTTACGGGTGACAATCTCAGCGGGAAGCAGGTCGAGCGTTCCGGTGAGGAGGGGACCGACAATTTCAATCGCGAGTTTGCCTTAAAGCTGGTGAGCAGTGAGCAGGACATTATCTACGAAATTGACGAAGCGCTCGGGAGGATCCAGAGCGGAACGTACGGGATCTGCGAACAGAGCGGTGAGCCCATTGAAAAAGAGCGATTGAAAGTCATGCCGCATGCCCGGAACTCCGTTCGGGTTCAATCCCAGCTGGAAAAGGGCCGGACACGCTACCGTCCCTTTGGGCCGTCGCTGGTTCGCCCGTAGCGATTGGAATCTTCGTGGGCACGGACACGCAGCAAGAACGTCGCCCGCCTGCCGGGTTTCTTGTCGCGATTCTCGCCGCCGTCGTTGTCATCTCGGACCAGTTCACCAAGCAGGTGGTCCGGAACGCGTTTGTGCATGGGGAATCGCGAACGGTCATTCCTGGATTTTTCGACCTCACATATATTCGGAATTCAGGAGCTGCCTGGGGAATGTTCAAGGACCAGGGGGTTCTGTTGATTGGCGTCT
>CAZTAB010000494.1:0-2489 GCA_964611475.1 uncultured Verrucomicrobiota bacterium
GCAGGGAGATGGGGGTATAGGTCAGGTCGAGCCATAGCATCGCCTTAGCACCGATAGCCCGGGTGCCACGCACCCCCTGCCCGATGTTCCTGAGCTCTTTTGGGTTTGGCTGTGGGTTGCCGAGATTCACCGAGATTCCTCCCTGGATACTTTTGGCGTAGAAATCACCCTTCTGCGCATCGATTTTCGGCCCGGTGAAGAACTTGTCGACGACCCCTCCTTCCCACTGGCGGTTGATTTCATGCATGAAATAATCCCAGGTCAGCTTGTGAAAGCAGTGATACCCCGTGCGGTTCATCTGGCTGCGGTTCCGCATGGGCCGGGTCGGTGTTCCCTGCAGACCGTACGCATAGTGCAGTTCGTCCGTTATTTGTGTCGGCGTGTCGATGAAGTACAGGCGGAACAGGCAGCGGTCCTTTTCCTCCACCAGGTCGTTGTATTTCTCTGCGATGTGCATGTTCCGCTTCGAGGGAACGATCGTAAACAATCCGAAGTCCACCCCGCCGGCCCAGTAGAAATTGATGAACTTGTCCTGCCAGGGCCAGCCGTTCACACTGAAATTCGGGTTTTCCTCTGGAAGAGGGTATTCCTTGTCGAGTTTTGCCTCGGCAACCATGGAAATATAGGAACGGCTCTTCATGAAATTCATGGAGTTCTGACCGCGCATATAGCGCATCCCCTTTTTTCGATAGGGAATCTCCAGGTAGGCTTTATGAAGGGTCACTGTCCCCGTGCGCGGACGAATTCGGGTCTGGTTCCAGATCAACCCGTCAAATTCAACCCGTGCATCGTTTTCCACGTGGAGCCGTTCACCTTCCCCCTTCCAGCGAAGAGTGGTGCCCAGGTCCGATGTCTCGGTAATTTCCGGCGCGCCGAACCGTATGGTTTCTCGACCATGATTCGTGACCAGCACCAAGTCTGCGGGCGCGGCAAGTCGGTCGTCACCCCGGATCCCGATTTGCGCGGGAAGCATGCCGTTTTCATATCGGTATGTTTTGGCCCAGGACCTAATGACCGTGGTGTTTTTCCCCTGTTCCACCCCCACCGGTATCCACGGGGCGGGCACGCGCCCCAGTTCACCCGTGTTGATTTTCATCCATTCCGGCTCTTCGGGTATTTGAAGCGGCCGGATACTCGAGGCGATTACCCGGCCATCTGTACCCAGCATGACCACCTGGATGGTGTGAGCACCCGCGGGAACGTCCTCGAGGGAGTGACGAATCCGAAACGTTTGATCCGCAGTGATCAATCGGTGTTCGGACGCGCTCAGCCCGGTTTCTTCTCGATCCCGGATTTCAACCTTTACGTCGGCCTCTGGCGGCAAATTGTTCATCCGCGAAAGGTCCCCTTCAATGATGAGCGATTCCGAGGTAAACAAAGGCGCGTATGTCAGGGCAAACGACGGGACACACTCCGCCCTCGCCGTGGCCCGGGCAATGGTCGCACCGTCTGATGAATCGATGATTTCCCAGGAGACAACCACGTCGGCGATCTCGGCCAGGTCCATCATGTCGCCCATGGCCACGGGAACGGACGGTTGTCCCTCCCCTGTATCGAGAAAAGTCTCCCTGTTCACCAGTAGCTTTTCGTATCGTCCGGCGAGGGATGCTCGAAGCTTGAGAAGAACGCTGGAGGAATCCTTCGCCACAAGATCCCCATGGAATCCCGCCTGGCCGTTGGCGATGTCCCGGTAATCGAGAAGTCGGAATACCGGAGCATCCTTCACCCACCGGAATGTGCCGAACGTGGTCGGCTCATTGAATCCGCCCTGGGTGGCGGGCGACCAACTCGTCCAGCGCTCGCTGACAGGATAGCCGAGATTGTCGATGTCATCGAAATTGCGGCAGATCTGGACCGACCACCGCTCGCCTGGCGCAGGCGCTTTCATCCCCAGGGACGAAAAGGGAATCTGCACTTCAGCCTGCCAGGTATCGGCAACGAAGTACTCGTCGTTGATGATATGGTGCCTGCTCTCCCATTTCGGATTCCAGGATTCACTAAGGGGGGTCTGGCCTTCGAAGCGGTTGTCCCATTGCGAGCCCACCTGGTCGAAAACCAGCTTCATCCACTCCCCGGCGCCGGGCTTCAGGTTGATTTCGATCGCGTCCTTGCTGAATAGTGCGTCGCTATCGCGCCCATGTGGTTTTACGTTGTCTTCATATCTCTTCTCTGACTCAAAGGCGAAGTACATGTTCGCATCATCCCATTGGATGAACGCGGTCGTTTGCTTCCGGGCAAGCTTTCCCCCCAGGTCTGAAAACCCGGTCAGGCGGGCGGCATCGGCCCATTCATCCTCTTTAACAACTCCATCGAAATCTGGAGGCTTTGAAACGAAGGGGATTGATGCCAACGGGTGGAAGGCCGTAGCGGCATTGAAGGGCTGCATGCCGGAGATCTCCGGCGGCAGGGCGTACACCTTTACATTCGCGAACGCGCCCTCCTCGGCATTCATCTGTCGGAATCCGAATCCACCTTCGCCAAGGGAGGCG
>CAZTAB010000495.1:0-9465 GCA_964611475.1 uncultured Verrucomicrobiota bacterium
CCGGACGGATCGAACAGAATGCCATTCGCACCAGTGCCGTTCACGATGCCTCCGGCTCCCGCCCAATTCGGCGTCTCCAGATCGGTCGTGCACTCCAGCTGGTAGGTCAGGCCATCCTGACATTCAATTTCCGCAAAAAACACATCCTCGACCGGAACTTCCGAGGACTCAGCAAAGGGGTTGGAGGGGGCGGTACTGGGCCCGGCGTTGAATAAGGCCATCGCCTGCGCCGCATCGACCCGTACATCCTGCACCCTGATCTCGTCGATCCGGCATTCAAGGTGATTGCCGCTTCCCTATGTTTACTCACGCACGTTACAGAACGTGGGGCGTCCCACGGATTTGGAAGCTCCTAACCCACACGGTGAGCACATTTGATTCGCAGGACAGGCTCCGCGTGAATGCGATGCCGATGGAAAAAAAGCCTTCATCCTCGCGCCCAAAGAGTGGCGATTAGCCATCGCTTCCCCCCCTCGTGAATAACGCCAGGAGCGAGCGAAATGTCTGGAGCCAACGGTCAGATTCGAACTGACGACCTATTCATTACGAGTGAATTGCTCTACCAACTGAGCTACGTTGGCACCGACGTGCATGCGAGTGACCTTGCGCCCGGAATATAGGGGGAACGGAGGCAAGTCAAGGCGGAAGGTCAGCCTTCTTCGAGCGCACTCCGAAGTTCCTCCCGGATCTGTTCCCGTAAATCATCGCTCGCCGGAGGTTTCGCCGGCTCCTCCCGCTTCGGGGTTGCCTCGGATAAAGATTCCGGTTGTCGGCATAAGTGCTTTCGTCAGCTTGTACTCGCCGATTGAAAAGCGCGGTGGCCGGCAGGGAGGGTCACGAGCGCGGCACCCTCAACAGATCGCCGGGGAAAAGCCAGACCTGGCGCCAGGAACAAAGGAGGGCAGGGTGTACGCGAAGATGGAATGGTAGACGAGGATTCCTCAACAAGTGATCAAGCTCATTTATTGAACATGCCCACGCTTCGCTTGCTGTTGCTGTGGACATTTGCCATTCCTGCAATCCATTCCGCAGCATAAGAGCAAGGTTGCACTTACAACAAAAGTCATGAACCTTTTTGGGCCCTAATCCAATGTGCCTTCACCCCCCAGTGGCACCGATTCTTCAGAACTTGGACTTTCGTAAATCCGGATTCGCGAAGCGCTCGGGTTAGACCATGGCGCGAAAAACCAACTTCATGCGTATTCGTAATCTTCGCAACCCGGTGGGATATGAATATATGGGCGACGTTAGGCTCGCTCAAGATAAAGATCCAACCACCGTCACGCAGGCAATTGTGGGCGGAACGAATCGTCTCCTCCCAATCATGGGCGTGATGAAGAGCCTCGAAAACGTAAACACCGTCAAATGGCGCGTACTCGGCAACGTGATTATCAACCTCCTCCATAGGCGCGACGACATATCGCAATTCGCAAAGCAGCCCCCTCGCGCCGACAGACTCAATCCGCCGTTGCGCATGCTCAATTTCCAACGGGGAAATCGAAGTTGCGGTAACTTTAAATTTCATGAGCGCCAAAAACTCCGCCGTCCAACCGGGACCACAGCCCAATTCAAGGAGTCGACTGCCGGGTCTGATGCCGGCATCCTGAATGAACTCCGCAACGTCCGCAAATTTCCTGAAGAATTGCGCGCCATAGCTCCCGGCCCAATATGGCTTCCGCATATTCGCTTCGAACGTCTTTGCTTCGTCCACTCCGGGACGCGAGGTAAGGTACGCGACCTCCGCTCGGTGGGTTTCCTCAATATCCTCATGTTTGGGAGGAAATTCGCCGAGCGAACAATCTTCGAGAATAATATATATCCCGCAGATCAGCTTTTCCCACCGAGTCATCGGCCGACTGAAATCTTTCGAGTTTTCTTCCCACAACCTTCGACCCCGAGCTAAAAAAGGAGAGTGTGCCACGGCACCCAAAACTCGGCGCAGCACGGTGGATTTCGAACCTCGTTCAGTCATGTTCCTCGCAAAAACTCAGTGATGTTTTTTTCGGATAAAACTAATCCCCTCATTCCACCCGGTCGAAATTTAGTAAATGACAACGAGACAGTCACGCAGAATATAGTGATGAAGCATCACCCGTTTTGGCACCACGAAGGTGCCGGGGACAAATCCGCCAAAGCACCGGCCTGTGCGACAAGAATCAGCCGGAAGATCTCGTGGAGATAGCCGTGATCAACCGGTACGGGACGGTCCTCGTGAGGGCTCAGGATTCTTGAGTGGTGATCAACCCGCCCGGCACGCTTCGGCGCTGAATATCATCCCAACCTGAGTTGACAGGGTGCGGCGGCCATCTACCGTTCTTCGCAGATCAAAAGGTTTGAACGTTCCCAAGGCTGAAACGGCTCCAGGACACTCCGACAAATTACGCTTCTCTAAAAACCACGCCCCTGCTGGCGAGTCTTTTTCTTAACTCAGCTTTTAATCAGGTGACCCGGAGCAGAGCAGGTCATCGATTTCAATCCGTACGGCCCGATGTTTAAAGGAAGTGGACGATTTTCCGTTTGCTGCCGCCTCGTCGCGGATCAGCCTTCTTCGAGCGCACCCCGTAGCTCCTCCCGGATCTGTTCCCGTAAATCATCGCTCGCCGGAGGTTTCGCCGGCTCCTCCCGCTTCGGGGTTGACTCGGATAAAGATTCCGGAGGCGACGTTTCATCCGCCTCGAGATTGATCACGAGGTACGAGGGTCCCACCTGAAACAATTCAACGTCCAGTTTCCGCACCGCTGCACCATCCGCCGAGGCAAAGGAATCCCACCACAGATGATAATGCCCGCCCGGACCGGTTGGAAGATCCAGCGGCGTCAGGTCAAAGGACATCCCTCGAATTTCCGCCAGTGGTCTTTCCGAGGAAGCCCACCAAACCATGTCCCCGTCCCGGATCCGGACCCGGGCCAGGTTACGCAGCCCCATTCGAGGCGCAGGGTCCACCGCAGCCTCCGTGGTTCCGACAGGCCCCCTCGCGGAATCCGGCGTCACGGCCGGTTCATCGTGGGGCAAGGCGACAGACCCCCACCGCTCCACCCACCCGGTGAACACCGCAAGCCCCTGGGGCTGCCAGATTCCCCCCTCATCCATCACAAACTCCAACCGCCAATCGTCAATGCGGACGGATCGCAGGGCGGGCACGTAGTCGCCGCGAAACACTGCGAGGGGATCGGCAAGGAACCGAACGCTCCCCGCCGTGACTCCCGGTTCCCGGCCGTCTTCCCCGCTGATGGACCGGACTCCCTCGAAGATGACCTCCCCGCTCCAGGCAATGCGAGAAGCCTCCGCCTCCAACTGGACCCCGATCGTGTTCTCGATCCGGTCGGACACCAGGGATCGAAATCCTTCCGTGCGGGAAAACAGGAACAACGACACCCCGAGGATCAGCACGAGCGCGAGCAGCGTACAAACAAATCGGCTCAGCGCTCCGAGGATCGACGAGCAACGTGACCATGGCAGCTCGGGTGCATCCTCGATTTCTTTCTTTGCACCCATTTTTGTCCACCAATTCCCACACCGGGTAAGCCGTCGACCTGAATCCCCGGCCTATTCGTTGTCAACTCGCGGATGGCCGTCCCGATCCTCGTTGTTCCCGGCAAAGATCCGGACGATCACAACAATCATAAATCCATGCAAAGTGTAAGAAGGGCCTAGTCCGCAAGTTCCTTCGATCGCTCGAATGCGGCACGGATGGCACGATGGAGGATCCCGGAGACCTCGCTTTCATCGAACACGCCAAGCGCGCGCTCGGTGGTTCCCCCCTTCGACGTGACACGTCGCCGCAACTCGGCCGGATCCTCCCCACTTTCGGCAACCAGCCGCGCCGCCCCTTCAAACGTTCCGGTCACCAACAGCCGCGCCTTCTCGTCATCCAGGCCGAACTCCCGGCCCGCGGCGAGCATCGCTTCGATGAAATAGAAGACATACGCCGGCCCGGACCCGCTGAGGGCGGTCACCGCGTCGAGTTCGGCCTCCCCCACTTCCACCACCACACCCACCGCCTCCAGGAGCAGGCGCGCGGTCGCGACATCATTCCCCTTCGCGTGCGAGCCGGGCGCAATGGCGGATACGCCGCGGCCCACCAGGCACGGCGTGTTCGGCATCACCCGCACCACCCGCTGTCCTTGCTGCAAGCCGGACTCGATCGCCGCCGCCCGAATACCGGCCGCGATGCTGACAACCAGCGCATCGCCGGGAAGCGAAGGCTTCAGCCCGGCCAGGACCTCCTGCAGAATTTGCGGCTTTACGGCGAGCACCACGATCTCCGCGCCCGCCACGGCGACGCGGTTATCGGTCGATCCGTGGACGCCATACGTTCCGGCCAGATAATCGAGCCGCTCCTGCAGGACATCGGTCACCGTAATCCGGTCCGCGGAAACCACGCCCGACTTCAACACGCCATTGACCAGGGCCTCCGCCATGTTTCCCGCCCCGATGAAGACAAGGCGCCCGGAAAAAGATTGGCTCATGAGGACCGCTCCCCCAGCAGGGCCGTGCCGATCCGAATCCAGTCCGCCCCCTCAGCGATGGCAACCTCGAAGTCGTGGCTCATCCCCATGGAAAGCCCGTCCAGCGGAAAACCCGTGGCGACGCGAAGATCGTCCCTCAGGTTCCGCAGCGCCTCGAAATATGGTGCAGCGCCTCCCGGCTCCGGCGTATGCGGCGGCATGGTCATCAGGCCCACGACGTCTACGTTCATCAAATTCACGGCCGCTTCCAGTACTGGAGAAACCGCATCCGGGGCGAGCCCGAATTTCGACGCTTCTCCGGAAACGCTGACCTGCAGAAACACCGGGATCGTTCGCCCCGCCTCGACCGCCACTGCATTCACCCGCTCCAGCAACCCCAGGGAGTCAATGGAGTGAATGGCATGGAACAACTCCACTGCCCGTCGGGCCTTGTTCCCCTGCAGGTGACCCACAAAGTGCCAGGTCAGGCCCTCGGGGCATAACCCGACCTTCTGGTCCATCTCCCGAACCCGGTTCTCGCCGAAAATGGAAACCCCGCACTCCGCGGCTTCGATGACCACCTCCGGCGGCTGCTTCTTGGAGACCGCAACCAGGTTGATTTCCTCCGGCTCTCGGCCGGCCCCGTCGCACGCGGCGGCAATGCGCCCCCGGATATCCGCAAGGCGTTCGGCGATGGTTGAGTCAGGCATATCCTCCCGTTCATTCAATGACATTTGGGGTCGAAAGACAATCCCCCATCATTCGATCCGGCCTGACTCCGGTGTCGGAGTTTCCCGCGCTTCATGCGCAGGACGACGGCTCGAAAAGCAGGGAAAATGCCATATCGAGAGAACCGGGAAGCATCACCGGACAACTCTCGCGCTCCCCCCGCCCATGACTTTTTCCACTTCCGCAAGGGTTGCCATGGAGGTGTCTCCCGGGGTTGTCATGGCCAGGGCCCCGTGCGCCGCGCCGTAGTTAACGGCCCGCTCCGGGTCGCCCGTGGTCATGAATCCATAGATCAATCCCGATGCAAAGCTATCGCCTCCACCCACCCGGTCCATGATCTCGAGCCCGGGACGATGCGCCGCCTCGTAGAAACTTCCGTTGTACCAGCACACCGCGCCCCAATCGTTCACCGTGGCTGAGGTCACCGACCGCAGCGTGGTGGCCGTCGCTTTGAAGTTGGGGTAGGCGGCAACCACCCGCTCGATCATCGCCTTGAATTTTTCGATATCGAGGTCGGAGAGGTTCTCGTCGACGCCATCCACCTGGAACCCAAGACACGCGGTGAAATCCTCCTCGTTCCCGATCATCACATCCACGCTTTCCGCGATGCGCCGGTTGACCTCCTGCGCCTTGGCCTGGCCTCCGATCGATTTCCAGAGCGATGGACGGTAGTTCAGATCGTACGACACGACTGTTCCATGCTTCGCCGCCTCGGACACGGCTTCGATCACAACGTCGGGAGTGGAGTCGGACAGCGCGGCAAAAATGCCGCCGGTATGCAACCACCGCACCCCCAGCGTACCGAAGATGTGGCCCCAGTCAATGTCCCCCTTCTTCAGCTGGGACGCCGCGGTCATTCCGCGGTCCGGGACACCCACCGCACCGCGGATTCCATACCCGCGCTCGGTGAAGTTGAGGCCATTGCGGACAGTACGGCCAATGCCGTCGTACGGCACCCACCGGATCAGCGACGTGTCAACGCCCCCCTGCATGATGAAATCTTCGATCAAACGCCCGACCTCATTCTCGGCAAACGCGGTAACCACGCCGGTTCGCATGCCGAAGCACTTCCGCAGTCCGCGGGCGACATTGTATTCTCCCCCCCCCTCCCACACATCCATGGTGCGGGCGGTACGGATGCGGCCTTCGCCGGGGTCCATCCGCAGCATGATCTCGCCGAGGGACAGCAGGTCGTACATGCACTCATTCGCGGGGCGTATCGTTAGTTCAGCCATTGCTTCAACTCTCCATGATCGATGTTCCGATTCGATTACCCCCAATTCGCCTGATACAAAAGTTTTTTGGGAAAGGACTTGATTTATTTTCTTCCATGCTAAATTATATACAATAATTTATTGTTTAAGAATATGCATTCCGTTGACGAACACCTGATTTTTGATTTCTCAATCCTCCGTGAACTGAGGAAACGGGAAAACCTGACGATCGGGGAGGTATCCGGCCGGTCCGGTGTTTCCATCGCGGTGATTTCGAAACTCGAGCGGAACCAGACCCGCGCAGAGCTAGAAACGCTCTTCCGCCTGAGCCGTGTGTTCGGGTTGAACGCCGCCGACCTGATCAATCTGGCGGAATCGCAAACCGCCCATCGGGCCTCGGCCGAGGAATACGAGTCGGGCGCGTTTGGTTTCCGGCGGATCCGCTACGGGAATCTCACGTGCTTTCACGGAAAGGCGCGAAAGGGAGCCACGGTTTCCCGTCCCGAGATCCACCAGGACGACTACGAGCTATGCTGGGTGCTTGACGGATCCGTCCGAATTCGGCTCCCTCATGAGCAGCACGATCTGGCGGGAGGCCAGGCCATTCAATTCGACGCCATTCTCGAACACACCTACGAGGCGACGAAGGACTGCGTGGTGGTAATCGTGCATTTGCCGAAGCCAAAGCGGTTCTAGGATGGTTCATGGGAATTGATTCCTGCATTCGGGAAAGGGAGATGATTATGAACCGGGTTGATCATGAATATTAATGAGGAAATCACACCGGCGCTTCTTTCGCCGTCCCTCGACAAGTTCTGGGGATTGTCGGGCGAAAAGATACGGCTCATCGAGTCCGAGTACAATGAGTCACGGGGTTCGCCGGTGTTTACGGTGAACGGCCGGTACACGACCCGGGGATGGACGGAGTGGACGCAGGGATTCCAGCACGGCTCCGCCATTCTGCAGTTCGATGCAACGGGGGACGCGTCCTTCCTTGAATCGGGCCGGCGGAATACGGTTGAGAAAATGGCACCACACGTCAGCCATACCGGTGTGCACGACCACGGTTTCAACAATGTCAGCACCTATGGGAACCTGTTGCGTCTCTGCCGCGAAGGCAGGCTCGACGCCGCGAAGACCGAAACGGACTTCTATGAGTTGGCGCTCAAGGTCTCGGGGGCGGTGCAGGCCGCCCGATGGACGGCGATCCCCGAAGGAGGCTTCATCTACTCCTTCAACGGTCCCCACTCCCTGTTCGTGGACACAATCCGCACCATTCGCGCGCTAATGGTCGGCCACGCGCTGGGGCACTGCCTGATGGGCGAACAGGACCGCGCCATCAGCCTGCTCTCGCGCGCCGTCGACCACCTGCGCGCGACCGCGAAATACTCCGTCTTCTACGGCGAGGGAAGGGATCAGTACGACGAATGGGGACGAACCGCGCACGAGTCCGTCTTCAATACCAATGACGGCGCATTTCGATGCCCCAACGCACAACAGGGGTTTTCCGGATTCACCACCTGGACGCGCGGGCTGGCATGGGCGATGCTCGGGTTCGCGGAACAGCTTGAATTCATTTCCGATCTTCCGGCAAAAGAACTGGAGGAACTCGGCGGCAAGGATGAGATCCGGGCGTTGCTGCAGCGCGGGGCCCGGGCGGTCTGTGATTTCTATATCCTGCACACGTCGGCGGACGGAATTCCCTACTGGGACACCGGCGCGCCGAACCTGCACCGGTTGGGAGACATCGCCGCCACCGTGGCGGATCCGCACAACGACTGGGAGCCGGTCGACAGTTCGGCGGCGGCCATCGGATGCCAGGGTCTGATGAGACTTGGCCGACACCTCCAGGCACAGGGCGACGCGGCGAACGGTGCCCGGTATCTGCAGGCGGGGTTCACCGTGTTTCAGACACTGCTTCACGGGCCGTACCTGAGTGAAGATCCGAAGCACCAGGGATTGGTCCTCCACTCGATCTATCACCGGCCCAACGGCTGGGACCATGCACCGTCCGGGAGCAAAATCCCGTGCGGCGAGTCGAGCATGTGGGGTGACTATCACATGCGGGAGGCGGCCCTGTACGTGCAGCGCCTGGCGAAGGAAGAACCTTATCTTGCCTTCTATGGATGTCTGCCTGGCAAAGCCGGCGCGTAGCACCGGCATCGCGCCCGTGCCAGGAAGTTATGAGATGGAGAAGAAAGAATGATCATTGCTGACCTCACAGAAATCGATGGCCGGACATACCCGGCACGGCGGCGCACGCAGAACCTTGTTGGCGGAGCGTCCCCGGTCCAGGCAGAGAATTTCGCCATGGGCTACGTGACCCTGGAGCCGAACGGCGGACAGGTTCCCTGGCACAACCAGGAGCAGGAAGAGATTTATTTCGTGGTGGAGGGCGTTGGCGAGATGTGCCTGGGTGAAGAGCGCAGGACCGTGACCACGAGCCAGGCAATCTGGATTCCTCCGGGTGTGTTTCACCAACTCACCAATACTGGAGACACGCCACTGACCATGATCTACTGTTACGGCCCTTCCGGAGATGTCGCACACTGGAAGCAGGAACTGGCGGGCACGCTGCCCAGGGCGGGGATCGATGTTCCCGCCCTCCCCGAAGGGGCTTGTGAGCAGTGCACCCAAAAGCCGGAGGACGCATGAGCACGAAGACCCACACCGTTGGCATCATCATGAACGGCGTCACCGGGCGCATGGGAACCAACCAGCACCTCATGCGATCTATCGTGGAAATCATCCAGCAGGGTGGCGTCGCGGTCGGGGCCGAAGATCGCATCCTGCCGGATCCCGTCCTGGTCGGACGGAACGAAACAAAACTGAAAAACCTCTGTGCGATGTCGGGGGTTGAGAAGTATACGACCGATCTCGACAGCGTTCTGCAAGACTCCTCCTACGCCGTCTACTTCGACGCGCAGACGACCCTTCGGCGCGTGGAGGCGGTCATGGCTGCGGTCGCCTCGGGAATTCTCATTTATTGTGAAATGCCGACGGCTGTGACCGCCGAGGAGGCACTCGAGCTGTTCCGGGTCTGCGAGCTGGCGGGCGTTAAGCACGGCGTTGTG
>CAZTAB010000496.1:0-10281 GCA_964611475.1 uncultured Verrucomicrobiota bacterium
GGGCGGCCGGGATGGCGCTGGGAATCCTGTTGATTGACCTCAGCGAAGGGTACAAGGCGGACCTGATGAGCTACCTCTTCGGCAGCATCCTCGCCATTCCCCTGCTGGACCTCTGGTTCATGCTGGCTCTGGACGGGGTTATCGTTCTTCTCACCATCCTGTATTTTAAGGAATTACTGGCCATGTCGTTTGACGAGAATTTTACCCGGATCCAGAACGTTCCTGTGGATCGGATTCACCTGGTTCTCCAGTGCATGATCGGGCTGACTGTAGTCATGATGATGCGGGTGGTGGGTTTGATCCTGGTCATCGCGCTTTTGACAATCCCGCCGGCCATCAGTGCCCTGTTCACTCGCGACATGCGGAGAATGATGATCCTTGCATCGCTGCTGGGGATGGTCTTCACGACGGTGGGCCTCGTGCTCTCCTTCACGTATGACCTGACCTCCGGTGCGTCGATTATCATGGTGAGCGCCGTTGCCTACTTTCTGGCGCTGGTTCTCCGGAGGCGCGGGTCGCACGCTGCTGATTGACCCCGAAGGATCGTGGGCAGGGTCTTCGATTCGTTGAGGGCCCTCGGCGTCTGTCTGTCGTTGCAGATTGCAGTCCGCAATGCGATACTTCGCATCTTGACCGCGATTTTCGATTTGATTCACGAGGAGGCCGAAAAATGGCAGGTAGCACGGATCTGACACCGAGATGGCCCGGCGGGTTTCCCCGCGTTGGGATTCGACCAACAATCGACGGCCGCCTGGGTGGTGTCCGGGAGTCGCTGGAGGACCAGACCATGCGGCAGGCACAGTCGGTCGCGAGGCTGATCTCGAAATCTCTTCGGTACCCCGACGGCTCGAAGGTCGAGTGCGTCATCGCCGACACCACGATCGGCGGTGTGGCGGAAGCGGCGGCGGCGGCCGAGAAATTTCGCAGGGAAGGAGTGGGCGTGTCCATCACAGTCACGCCGTGCTGGTGTTACGGTTCGGAAACCATGGACATGGATCCCCTGGTGCCCAAGGCGGTATGGGGATTCAACGGAACCGAACGGCCGGGCGCGGTGTACCTCGCGGCGGTGCTTGCCGGGCACACGCAGAAGGGCCTGCCCGCCTTCGGAATCTACGGCCGGGACGTGCAGGATTCCAAGGACCAGTCTGTCCCAAAGGACGTGCAGGAGAAGATTCTTCGCTTCGTGCGCGCCGGGTTGGCGGTTGCCACGATGCGTGGCAAGTCCTATCTGGCCATGGGCGGCGTGTCGATGGGAATCGCCGGTTCCATCGTGGACCAGCCCCTGTTCGAGCGGTTTCTTGGCATGCGCGTTGAGACCATCGACATGACCGAATTCCTGCGTCGGATCGACCACGGGATTTTTGATCCCGCGGAGTTCAAGCGGGCGATGAAGTGGGTCAAGGCCAAGTGTTGCGAAGGCAAGGATTACAACCCGGCGGGAAAGAAGCGGGCACGAAAAGATCTCAATGCTGAGTGGGAGACATCCGTTAAAATGGCTCTGATCGCCCGGGATCTGATGACTGGAAACCCGGTGCTGGATGAGATGGGTTTCGGTGAGGAGGGGCGCGGTCACAACGCGATCGCATCGGGATTCCAGGGGCAGCGGCAGTGGACGGACTATCAGCCGAACGGAGACTTCCTGGAAGCGGTTCTCACCAGTTCATTTGACTGGAACGGGTCCCGCGCTCCGTACATTGTGGCGACGGAAAACGACGCCCTCAACGGAATTTCGATGCTGTTTAATTACCTTCTCACCAATACCGCGCAGATTTTTGCGGACGTCAGGACGTTCTGGAGTCCCGCCGCCGTGAAGCGGGTGGCAAACCATCGATTGGTGGGCAAGGCATCCAAGGGTATCCTGCATCTCATTAATTCCGGTCCCGCCACCCTGGACGGAACGGGGCAGCAGAGCCGTGGTGGAAAACCGGCGCTGAAGCCGTACTGGGAAATCACCAAGACGGAAGTGGAAAAATGTCTCCGGGCAACGTCGTGGCATCCGTCGATGACCGAATACTTCCCCGGGGGTGGCTGGTCCACCCGCTATTTGTCGAAGGGAGGAATGCCCTTGACGATGTGCCGCTTGAACCTTGTCGGCGGCGTCGGGCCGGCGCTGCAGATCGCCGAGGGATGGAGTGTATCGTTGCCGAAGAGGGTGCACGACACCTTGGATCAGCGAACGAATCCGACATGGCCGACGACCTGGTTTGTCCCCAATCTCACCGGTTCGGGCGCATTCCAGGATGTGTACACGGTGATGAACAACTGGGGCGCCAATCATGGCGCCATTAGCTATGGTCACATCGGTGCGGACCTCGTCACGCTGGCATCGCTGCTCCGGATTCCCGTCTATATGCATAACGTTTCCGACGGGCAGATATTCCGGCCCAGCTCCTGGGCTGCATTCGGTGCAAACGATCCCATGGGTGCCGACTTTCGGGCTTGCGGAAACTATGGTCCTCTTTATGGATAGAGAGGGTCTGAGAAGACGGGAAACGGGTCATAATAGGGACAAAAATGACCTGCCGAAAATCCGGCGGGAAATTGTTGCATGACTTTTTTTGGCCATGGGTCATTCCGGCTGGTCTTTGACCTCCACCATCCGGTGGAGAACTGAATCTTGATAAGGAGCTGGTTTTTTCAGGGACCCCTGTGGCTTTATCGTCCCCGTGCAGGACTCAAGACATTCAGTTGGCACGGTGGAATGTTGTCTCGCACGGATTCCTGGTGGCGCTGAACGTGCAGAACAGCTCTTTGACGAGATCCTTCTCAACACCCCCCTGTAGAATTTCATGGTGCTTTCCCGAGCGGGAGGGAAGGGGGCGGGGCCGCGAGGGGCTTCCCGCTTGAGCAACAGGCGGATGGGGTCGACAACCAATTTTTCCTCGGGGGAGATTGATTGGGCGACGGACTCTCCGGAATATTCTTTGTGATTCGCGAATGGCCCAGCATTAATTTTCCACTGATGGTCGGTCCGAAATGTGTGTAGTGACCCTTCGTGGATATGGCGGGGATTTATCCTTGTCCCCTCGGTACAAAATGTCGAATCGGCGCTTTTCCTTGGGGCTTGGCGCGTGCCCGTCGGGGAAATGGCACGGCTTGATTGCTGTGTAATGAAGGAAAAAAGGAGGGACTAGCTCCCTTTTCAACGAGGGCGCCGGCTCTTTTCTGTAAGTTTTGCTCGTCTCCTGTTCGGACAAGTCGTACCCGCCCGAGGAGGTAGATGATCTGCATCGTTTGCTTGTGGCCGTTGAGGAGGCTGCGCAAGAGGGAATCCTCGGGGGACGAGCGAGGGGACGTCGCCTGGGGGCTAGTTTACGAGGTGCAGGGGCGGGGCCGGGCTTCAAGCGAATTGTACGATGAGATCATGCGGCGAGTGTAAGGGTGGACCTGGGCTCAAATGGGGAAAAAGAAACGCCCCGCGCACAGGGGCGCGGGGCGTTTCGGTAAGCTTATCCCACCCGGGCTTTTGTGTGCCCAAGCGAAATGGATGCCTCTACCAGCTGTAGTGGGCCCCTACTCCGCCGTAGATATCCGTTTCCTGTTCCGGCAGTACCGCGTCGTCCGCGCTGTCGGTGTAGGCGACAAAACCGCTCAGTCCGAGATTGTCCTGGAGAGCGTAGTCAAGTGATACGGAAACTTCCCAGTTGAACAGACCAGAATCTGTTCCACCATACGCGGCCGCGAAGTCGGAACCGGCGTATCCGAGGACACCGTTTAGGCCGATCGACAACTGGTCTGACGCAGCATGGGAGTGTCCCACGGTGACATCTGCATAAATGTCATCGACCTGGTCCCAATCCCAATACAGGTTGACGCCGACATCAAGAGGAACGCCTAATTCAACCGACTTTCCGATGTTGAGGAACAACTCGTTGGTTTCCTCTCCACCGTTAGGAAACACATAGGTGATGTTCCCGATGGTGAGGTCCACATCGATCGGTACTGTGCCGGCCGGGATTCCGTAGGACAACGTGAAGTCCACTTCTGAGAACTCCTTGTCATCCGCGAGCGCGCCATTGTTGTCGCCAATGTCCCAGTTTCCCCAGACGTTGACACCCCATCCGGAGGAGTGCGTGACGTCGATGGACGGCTGGAGGACGGCATCGTCGTTGACCGTGACACCGCGCCATACGTAGGCTGAATTCACATCCGCGCCAACGGTGGCATCCGCTGCATTCCCCATCGGGGCCGCTGTCATCATCACAACAATCGTCGCCAAGGCGACGCAACATGCTTTCATAGTTTTCACTTCTTCTTCTCCTTCTCTGTCTTCTTATTTACCGGGTTTTTCCCAGCACTTCACCTTGCACCGGAGCGGGCAGCCACATCCGGCGATTCCCTCTGTCAAATAACTAAACCTTGCTAGGTGCCTGCTTTTGCTCTTGTACCTTATGAAGCACAAACTTTCTGTGCCAGTCCAGCGCCTACCGGTACGAAAAAGGAGTCACACTAACCATATCCGAACTCTTGTGCAAGCCCGAATCGCATTGGTTTCAATCTGTTTGGACGCCGCCGCCAAGAATGCCAATGGCAGCAATATGATGTCCAGCACATCAAATGCAACAAATCCCCTAATTGAGGTAAGGAATGGAAAAAAGATCAATAATGAAAGGAGTTTTGATGGATATTGAATATTTCCTCCCTCGATGGAGCCCTGCGTGTGTACAAAAATGTATCAATTGGCGATTGATTGTACATTATTGTATTTTTGGTCGGCAAGCCCGTTGGAGCCTATAATTTCAGTTAGATGAGGAATTGAGTTTATCCCGGAACGGCTTTTGCGCTGGAGCCGGCACAATTCCACCCTGTATTTGGGAAAACGTGAGCATGTCATTCGCGGAGAATTCTCATGCGACGTCGAATTCTGTGCGGGCATTTACCCTCTTCTTTCATATTTACCTGAAGATGAGTCCAGTATGACGGATCTTTACAATGCTTTCCGTCGTTTGCCTGGGCCGCAGAACAGGTTTACGGGGCGATTCATCGATGCTGTGGGGGATATTCACCCAGTATGTTTTACATGGCTGGACTGTGCCAGAAACTCCCCTTTGCCAAGTTTGCAAGAACACGGGTGATCAAAGAAAACGGCCCGGGAGTGTCGTGGTCCGGAGTCCTGCAGGACACGCAGAGGTGTGCGTCCCCCACATGCGTTGCCCCTATTGCACGGGGGGTTTGGGGAGTCCGGACAAAATAAGTGACGAAAATGGCCGCCAATGACCTCTACCGAAAATCTCTCCAAGTACACTGCGCCAAGTAAGTTTGCGGCGTGGGTCGTGCCATATTTCAGGCTTCTTCGCGCGTGCCATGCCGGGCGGATTGGGATATAGGATTGGGAGTCAAGCGGGAGAAACAGAAGGATTCAGGACAGGGAACAACGCTCGGGTGCTTCTTGGTTCACATCTCAGCACGTCGGGAGGGCTTCACAGAGCCCTTGAGGACGCTCGCGCGTACGGTTTCCGGACGACGGCCCTGTTTGTCCGAAGCCCTCGCCAGTGGGCCGCACCCCCGCTTGGGGAGGAGGCGGTTGAGGAATTCAGGAATGTCCGGGAAGGCTCTGGCGTGGAGGTCGTGGTGGCGCATGCCAGCTACCTCATCAACCTGGCCGGTGAACCGCCACAGCGGAAAAACGGGCTTGGTGCGGTCCGTGAGGACCTGGCCCGGTGCGCTGCGCTGGGAATAGAGTACCTTGTTCTGCATCCCGGATCCTGCCCCGATCTCGAGACTGGAATCCGGAGAATCGTGGATGGGCTCGATGAAGCGCTCGAGACAGTGGCGAAGAAGCGGGTCCGGCTTCTGCTGGAAGTGACGGCGGGGCAGGGGAATTGTATCGGGCATCGATTCGAGCACCTGGCTGAACTGCTTGCCCGCGTGCGGCTGAAGTCCCGGGTCGGCGTCTGCCTGGATACGGCGCATATGTTTGCTTCGGGATACGACCTGAGAAAGCCGAAAGCTTGGCGGGAGACCATGGACGCTTTCGGTTCCATCATTGGATTCAAGCATCTGCATGCCATGCACGTGAACGACTCGAAGAAACCGCTGGGATCCCGCGTGGATCGCCACGAACACATAGGGGAGGGGAAAATTGGCGCGGCGGGGTTCAGGCATCTCGTCAACGATCCCAGGTTTGAGAAAATTCCCCTGATCCTCGAAACGCCCAAGGGAATTCGTGATTCGGACGGTCGGGACTGGGATGAGGTGAATGCGGAGGTCCTGTATTCGCTTGTCCGGAAACGCGGGAAGAGGGTGGGTGGATGAATCTTGGATCCCAGAAACGGCGCCGGAGACGAAGCCCCGTGGGGATCGTTGGGAATGCTGGTGGGTTCAGCCGCCGGGTATTCGCTCGTTTCCCTTTGACGCGACAATCACGACCAGCATCACCACGAAAAAGATGCAAAGCCCGGCAATGACCCGCCGGACGAGATTCGGGTGTCGGTTGAGAAATCCCTGGAGGTAGTCCTCCGCCTCGGTTTCCCCGGACTTCGCACTGAATCTCCCGCTGCCGCCGGGGGCGGGTTTCTTCATATAGTCTCGGTCCTGCAGTCCCATTGGGGCACCTACGAATCCGTGTCCGGAAGGATTTTCGACACGATTCTCTTGATTCCTTCCCGGGCATATGAGCTGGAAGGATGCATTCCCCGGGCCTTCAGGAACCAGGCAAGGCTGGAGCCGGGCTGGTTCCGTTCCTCAAGATCCCAGGCTTTTCGTATAGTCTTGACGAAATCTGCTGCATCGATGGTCAAGTCGGACCGGAGTTTGTTGATCATCCTGTCTTCCGGAAATTCGCGGTATATCCGTTCCGTCTCCTCCCAGGCGCCGATGCTGTCCCCACGCCGGGCAATGGCTTCGCAGCGCGCGATTGTGCCCTCGATTTTCTGAATCTGCTGCAGTGCCTCGGCGAGTTGGGCTTGGCGGTTAGTGTCGATGGCCACCGCGGCGATGAAACGGAACTGGTCCTCGAAGATCCGCCGGTAGTTCTTCTCGCCCAGCAACCGGTCGAGATCCAGCAATGCCTGTTGATGTTGGTCGGTGACGGAAAACATGGTCTCGGCCACTTCCTTCAAGTTGGGGTTCAGCGGCCAGATCGTGGTGGCGCGTTTCAGTGCGCTCTCCATTTCCTCGATGTCGCCGCTCAGTGCTGCATTACGCGCTTTTGCCAGGTGCATGTTCGAGGCCGTCTTGGCTGTTTCGATCAGGGCCATGGGTTCGGCCATGTCGTAGTCCGGCGCGAGGGTTGCGGCTTCATCGGCATGCGTCCCGGCCAGTTCGAAATCGCGCGCCCGCATGGCGGATTGGAGCCTCCCGACTTTCTGGCTGAACTCGAAAATCCTCCGTTTTTTCTCCCGTGGCAGGGTTCGAATCTCGGGAAGGTGCTCGCCGAACGCATAGGCCTGCGCGAGACGCCGTGCCGCATTGGCGACCTCGTCGTTCTCCAGCAGGAAGAGGTAGGCTTCCACGCCTTCTTCAACTTCGCCCATGATCTCATTGGACAGGGAGTCGAGGGTTGCCACCGTCGGCGGCATGCCCGTGCCCTTGGAGAAGAACTCCTTGCTGCGGCTGCCCTCTTGCAGTTGGAGGGTCGAATCTCCGTCGGTGAAGAGGGCCCGGTAGAATCCCGTCGCAATCTGCACGTGTTCGAACCGTCGCTGGAAAAACAGCTGAACCATCAGCACCTGGAATTCCACCTTGGTCTGGAGCTGTGAGAGTTCCCGCTTCACCTTGCTCTCGGCCGACATGGCCGTGAGTTCCGCCTGCCTTCGCTCGAACGGCGCGAGCCGTGCGGTGACCGCCAGGGGGTCCTCTTGGTCCATGTCCTTGCGAAGCATGTCCCTGGTGGCCATGGTCCGGTTCCACTCCAGCCGTTTCCACTCTTCTTCGATATCCTTGCGGGCCCGGTCGAGGCGTTGTTGATCGCGGCGTGCGACCCACACCATGTAGACCGCATTGGCGATGTCATCGCAGAGGTGTTCGTCAATGTCATAACTGGACGCACGGGGCAAGAGCCCGAACGCGGCGGACACCGAGTCGGGGGAAACTTTTGTCGGCGAAAGATTGTTGAGGATGGCCCGAAGCATCTTCTGATATGTGAGATCCGCTTCCGACGCGTGCTCCGGCTCGTTGAGGTACTGTTCGAACTGCTCCTGGAAGATCCGTTGATCAAAAGGGTTGAGGCTGATGTTCCCGAACCGGGAAAAGGCGGCGGCAGTTTGAAAAAAAGGATGATTCGTGGAAATCATCGAGAGGTTGGAAATCAGTGAATCCTGCGCGGACAACGACGGCATGGGAATCACCATGTTGTTTGCCCTGCCCGGGGGAGAGTTTGCCAGTGCCGGCTCCTGCCCACGGGCAGGAGCAATCGTCACGCAAAGAGCGAAAAGGAGGATGCGGTGTGCCGTCATTTTTTCCTGAGGTCTTGTGCCCTGAGGACGCCGTTCTCTACGACTTCCACGTGGAACTGGTACCCCTGTCCCTTTTGTATGTTCAGGTCGTTGAACTGCGCGGGAACGAGCACCGGAACGAATTCGGGGCCGCCGTCCGAGTCCATCCGGACGGAGAGGAGCCTGCCGGATGTTGGGGACCAGGCCAGGGCGCTGTCTATCACACCCGTGCACCGGTACTGGTTTCCGCGCAGGCTGTTCGCGTTATCCAGGTAGGAATTCACCTCCAGTTCTGTCATGTTCAGGAACGGCTCATCGACCAGGAGTTTCAGGGCATACCCCACGGCGATTGCGATGACGGCATAGAAGAGGATGTGAAGCTTGAGGCGTTTCCCCGGTTTTTTCCTTTCGTTGAGCATGGCCGATCCCTGCCCAAGAACGTACACCCGGGTGGGAAGATAGGAAAGCAGGAAGAAGGGCGCGCAATGCGAAGCGAAAGTGCCCGGTTCGGAAGCGGCCGATTTTGGCGCAGACGGAGAAACCGGTTCCCGGACGGAACTTGCGAGTGGGCAGAGCGTAAGAAAGCCCTGCCGCATCGCGGACGATTGCCTGATCGAGTCCCTGCTCAGAACGCTCGGCCTGACCAAGATCCTGCCCGGTCATCCATACCCTTGGGCGAATGCCTGGCTTCATATCCCCCTGCACGGCTCTGGTCGCGGAGGATCTGTTCGTACGCTACAGGTTGTTCTACGTCATGTCTGATGCCAGCCTCAAGTCGCTGGCCACGCCGTACAGATCGGAGACTTTCCCGAACACAAACCCCGCCGCATCCCTTCTTCCAAGTAGCGTGAAGGCATCAGGTCTGGGAGGCCGGTTCTCTCTTGTGCCCGATGTGCCAGAGAGCGATGCGCACCGCGGCCTTGATCGACGACGGTGACGAGAGATCGAAGAGGTCCTGCGCCACCTGGGGAGCAGGGGGCGTGCGCGTTGCGCCGGCAAAAGCCCCACCTCCACTCGCCGAATGGCTCAACGAGCCCTGCTGCGACGACCCATTCCCGGATTAGGACACCGAGCCGGTCTCCTTGCTCCCCGAGGCTTTTGCGTAGGAGGATGTCCTGTGCGAACGGCCGCGCTCACGTGGCGGGCGCGGTCTGTTCTGCCCCCTTGCCTTTGGGCTCGACCGGGCGGGCCAGGACCGTTCCAGGCGGCCCGGGCGGCGCTTTGCCTTTCTGCTTGACCCCTCCACCCCGCTTCAGCTAACGGTCTCCCCATGAGAGCGCTCCTTCATGCAGGTCACAGTGGGCATGTGCCCGCGCCGCCCGAAAAGCGATTTCTTGTCAATGTGCATGGCATCGATGGTTCGTCGTTTCAGGATCGGCAGGGGATTGAAGCATTTTCTGACAGATCGCGTGACCGTGTGCGGGTAATTGTCGAAACAAACTAAGGAAAGAAAATCAGGGACAGCAATATGAGCAAGCACAAGTTGGAATACATCTGGCTCGATGGTTACAAGCCGACCCAAAGCCTACGAGGTAAAACTCTGATTGAGAGTAATTTCTCCGGGAAGTTGGAGGACGCGAAGCAGTGGTCTTTCGACGGGTCATCGACTGAGCAAGCAGAGGGAAACGATTCGGACTGCCTCCTGCAGCCCGTGGCCGTGTACCCTGATCCAAACCGCTTCGGGGGCAACGGATGGCTTGTCATGTGCGAGGTTCTCAATGCCGACGGGACCCCACATGTATCCAACGGCCGCGCCACCATCGATGATGACAGCAATGATTTCTGGTTCGGACTGGAGCAGGAATATACGTTGATCGACACCGATACCAATCTGCCCATAGGTTTTCCGAAGGATGGATTTCCGGGACCCCAGGGTCCGTATTACACCTCCGTGGGGGCTCGCAAC
>CAZTAB010000497.1:0-4881 GCA_964611475.1 uncultured Verrucomicrobiota bacterium
GCGCCGATGGTACGCTTGGTGGATGGAGAAGGGGCTGTTCAATGCCGACAACTCTGCCGGGGGCAAGCCTTACACCATTGTCATTCCTCCGCCCAACGTGACCGGCATTCTTCACATGGGCCATGCGCTGAACAATACCATCCAGGACGTTCTTGTCCGGTGGCAGCGAATGAAGGGCCGAAATGCGCTCTGGGTTCCGGGCACCGACCATGCTGGTATCGCCACCCAGAATGTCGTGGAAAAGGCTCTGGCAAAAGAGGGTACTTCTCGTGACGAACTGGGTCGCGAGCAATTTCTGGACAGGGTTTGGGAGTGGCGGGAACAGTACGGCTCCACGATCATTAACCAGCTTCAGGTTCTCGGCTCCTCCTGCGACTGGCGTCGCACCCGGTTTACGATGGACGAGTGCCGCAGCGATGCGGTTCTCGAAGTCTTTGTCCGGCTTTATGAAAAGGGCCTGATCTACAAGGGCAACTATATCATCAACTGGTGCCCGCGGTGCCGAACGGCCCTGTCCGACGAGGAAAGCGAGCACAGGGAGACGAGTGGAAAGCTTTGGCATATCCGCTATCCCATTCAGGGTGGCACGGCCAATGATTACGTTACCGTGGCCACGACGCGCCCTGAAACGATGCTCGGTGACGTGGCGGTTGCGGTGAATCCGGACGACGAACGCTACCGTGAATTGGCTGGGAAAACGGTCATGCTGCCTGTCCTGGAGCGTGAGCTTACGGTTGTGGAGGACGCGTTTGTTGATCCGAAATTCGGGACCGGAGTGGTCAAGGTCACCCCGGCGCATGACCCCAACGACTTTGACATGGGGCAGCGGCATGACCTCGCTCAGGTGAACGTCATGAACGACGACGCGACGATGAACGCGGAGGCGGGGCCGTATGAAGGGCGGAGCCGGGAGACCTGCCGCGAGGATCTCGTGGCGGATCTCGACCGCCTCGGTTTGCTTGAAAAGACGGAGGATCACCGTCATGCCGTAGGCCATTGCTATCGTTGCGGAACCGTTGTCGAGCCCCGGCTGTCGCCACAGTGGTTCGTGAAGATGAAGCCCCTGGCGGGTCCCGCCATCGAAGCGGTCAAGGATGGCCGCATTCAATTCGTTCCCGAGCGGTGGACGAAGGTGTACCTGGATTGGATGGAGAACATTCGGGACTGGTGCATTTCCCGGCAGATCTGGTGGGGACACCGGATTCCCGTTTTTACATGTGGAGATTGCTGTCATGAGTGGGTGGCGAAGGCGTCGCCCAAAGGCTGCCCTGCCTGCGGTGGCGGGAAAATTGAACAGGACCCCGATGTCCTTGACACGTGGTTTTCCTCCTGGCTTTGGCCCTTTAGCGTTTTCGGATGGCCCCAGAAAAAGGATGAGCTTGGATTCTACTATCCCACGCAGACATTGGCCACCGCGTCCGAAATCATTTTCTTCTGGGTCGCCCGCATGATCATGGCCGGGCTCGAATTCATGGGGGATATCCCGTTTTCCAAGGTGTACATTCATGGGACCGTCCGGGATGACGACGGCCTGAAGATGAGCAAGAGTCTTGGGAATTCGATCGATCCGCTCGACATCGTGGAAAAATACAGTGCGGATGCCCTGCGGTTTAGCCTGATGATGCAGACCGCCACCGGTCAGGACGTCTATGTGTCGGACGAGAAGTTCAAGACCGGGAGGAATTTCGGGACCAAAATCTGGAATGTGGCCCGGTTTATGAATCTCCATTCGAAGGATGTGCCCGAGGCGGTCCATGCGCCCCGGTTCGAGGGGGACTTGCTCAGTCCCGATGATCAGCACATCCTGATCAAGCTGCACCGGGCCGCCGCGGAGTGCGAGGAGCACCTTGAGAAATTTCGGCTCAACGACGCCGCGAAGGCACTCTACGAGTTCATCTGGCACCAGTACTGCGACTGGTACGTGGAGTATTCGAAGGAAATGCTGAACGGTGACGACGAGCGGCGCAAGGCCAGTACGCTGCTGGTGCTGCACCACGTGTTTTCAAGTGCGCTTCGCCTCCTGCACCCCTTTATGCCTTTTCTGACAGAGGAATTGTGGCGTGCGATGGGATATAACAATGCGCACGAAAGCATCATGATCGCGCCGTTCCCTGTGCCCATGGATCCGGGTGAGCTGAAAAAGGACGGGATTCTTCCCGAGGCCGAGGGCTACGTCGACGCGAAGCACGACCTGATTCGGGTCGCCCGGGTGCTGCGGGGGGATTACAACCTGATCCAGTCGCAGAAGGCGAACTACATTGTGAAGCCGGCCAGCACGGAGCTGGCGCGACGCCTGACCGCGGACCGCTCCTCGGTTGCCATCCTGCTTCGAGCGGAGACGATCACGATTGACGGCTCGTATGAGCCGGACAAGGCTACGCCCGGCATGCTTAGCCGGCTGGGGCATGTGTATATGCCGCTGGAGGGGTTGATCGACGTGGAAAAGGAGCTTGTGCGGCTCAATGGGCAACAGGCGAAAATTCGTGAGAATCTCGACAAGGTGACCCGCAAACTCGACAACATGAATTTTGTGAATCGCGCGCCGGCGCATGTTGTCGAAGCGGAAAGGGGTCGAAAGAAGGATTTGCTCGAACAGCATGAAAAGCTGGGGCAGCTGATTGGGATGTTGTCCGAGTCGGGGGCCTGAGGGGTGCTTCGCGCATGACGCAGAGTGATGGCAGGAAGCGTTGTGCCTGGATCGCGAATGACGACCTGATGCGGGTATACCACGACGAGGAGTGGGGCGTGCCGGTGCATGAGGACGGGAAGTGGTTTGAGTTCATCGTCCTGGACGCGTTTCAGGCCGGATTATCCTGGAGAACCGTGTTGCACAAGCGGGAGGCATTTCGCGAAGTGTTTCACTGTTTTGACCCTGAACGGGTGGCCCGGATGACGGCTCGTGAAAAGGAGGAGGCCCGCCGGAACGCGGGGATTATTCGGAACCGCATGAAAATCGAGGCGGCGGCTGGTAATGCCCGCGCATTTCTGAAGATACAGAAGGAGCATGGATCCTTTGATGGTTTCATCTGGTCGTTCACGCGTGGAAGGGTCATTCAAAACCGGTGGAGGACGATGGGGGAGGTTCCCGCTTCAACGCCCCTGTCGGACGAGGTGAGCAAGAGGTTGAAGGCGTCGGGCTTCACTTTTGTCGGGAGCACTATCTGCTATGCGTTCCTGCAGGCGGCGGGCGTCGTGAATGATCACATCCTGGGATGTTTCCGACGCGAGGAGGTCGGGAGGGAGGGCACCCGCAGAGCTTGAGTTCGTTCCCTGATTCTTCATGCTTTACCGGAGGGTGCGCATGATATGAAAACCTACGAAGACGAGGCGCCTATTGAGGTCATCAACGACCGGTTCGAGCTTCGTCCTGTCTCCGTGATTGCGCGTGGGGGGATGGGGGTCGTGTATGAAGCCGAGATGATTGGATGTGAAGGCTTCAGCAAGCGGGTGGCCGTCAAGACGCTTCGAAGGAAGTGGACCGAAAACCGGAAATTTGTGGATCTGCTTGTGGCGGAGGCAAAGCTGGTCTCTAGCCTTGTGCACGAAAACATTGTTCAGATGCACCTGCTGGGGGAATTGCCCGACGGGCGACGGTACGTCGTGATGGAGTACGTGCAGGGAATGTCGCTGATGCAAATGATGATCCACCTTTGGCGGCAAATGAAGTTGTTGCCCGAACCCCTGGCGGTCCACGTTGTGAGCCGGATCGCGCGGGGGCTGGGGTATGCGCACGAGTTCCGCGACCGCATGGGCGCGAACCAGAAAATTGTTCACCGGGACGTCTGTCCCAGCAACATTCTGCTCACGACCGAAGGGCTTGCAAAGCTGATTGACTTTGGGGTGGCAAAGGCCGCCTCCATGAGCATTATCGGTGACCAATGGCAGACGGGTAAGCTTGCCTACATGTCCCCGGAGCAGGCCCAGCGCAAACCGGTCGACGCCCGCAGCGATATTTACGGGCTGGGCGCCGTGCTGTACGAGCTGGTTGCCGGTAGGCCAATGCGGGATTTTGATGTGGCCGCGAGCCCCGAGGAGATCGCCAGCCAGCCGGTACCGTGGAGTTTCCTCGAGGATCAGGCGGGTAAAGACCTGGTGGAGATCCTGAGAAAGATGCTAGACCCTGATCCGCTTCGGCGCTACAGTGGAGCGAACGAAGTGGCCCACCTGCTTGAGGAATACATCTATCGGGACGGGTACGGCCCGACGATTCAAACCGTCGAGGCGTACATGCGGGAGCACTTTCCCAACCTGTACGAATGAGGCGGTTGGGAGGAAGCCCCCCCAATCCGTTGTTCACTTGCGCCGGGCCCAATGAGTAGATCGACTTCGCTTATGTCATCAAATGAATCTTCAAAGTTTTGGATTGGCGTAGATCTTGGCGGTACGAAGATGCTGGCCGGGGTGTATGACGATTCCTTCAGGAACCTTTCGCGGGAAAAGAAAAAATCGAGCGGCGCAAAAGGGGCGTCCGCGGGGATCGAGCGGATGGGCGATGCAATTGATGCAGCCATGGAGAAGGCAGAGGTCAAGGCCTCGCAGCTCGGGGGGATCGGTGTCGGCGCGCCAGGGCCGCTCGACTTGAAGAGGGGAATCCTTCTCGACGCGCCCAATCTTGGGTGGACCGATGCGCCGGTCCGGAAGTTGTTGAAGGATCGCTTCGATTGCCCGGTGACGGTGATCAATGACGTGGATTCCGGCATATATGGGGAGTACCGGTTTGGTGCGGCCAGGGGGGCAAGGACGGCGGTTGGCATTTTCCCGGGAACAGGGATTGGCGGTGGAGCGGTGTATCGTGGCGACATGGTGCGCGGCGAGAAGAGTTCGTGCATGGAGGTGGGGCATATCGAGGTTCAGCCCGGAGGGATGCTCTGCGGATGAGGA
>CAZTAB010000498.1:0-5074 GCA_964611475.1 uncultured Verrucomicrobiota bacterium
AAGAATCGTCAAGGGCAGGATACCAGCACGGATCGGTACTTTCCATGGCTCGGTGTGGAGACTCGGTGGGCGTGGCAAGGGCGCGCCGGATTGAGGCCAGAATTGTCTCCCGGGACGACATCAGTTTGCCTTTTCCCGTTCGATTTGTTCAAGGAACGACTTGCGCGCCGGAGTTGGCAGGGCGCGCGTCGCGGTCCACTTGCGGACGGGCCCCACCCGCTGAAGCCATGGAATCCGCTGTAGTAGTCGCAGACCGGCGCGGGCAATGCGAACCGCGGTGCGATACCGCGTCGGCGAGACCATTGTCCGGCTGAAGTGCCGGAAGGCGCGGCGCTCCATTTTCGAGGGGGGCGCTTCCAGAACGAGATTACGCCGGTTCTCCAGTAGGTGATGGTGAATATCGATGCGTACCGGGCATACCTCGGCACATTTCCCGCACAGGCTCGACGCGAAACTCAAGTGCCCGAATTCATTCAGCCCCAGAAGGTTGGGACTGATGACCGACCCGATGGGGCCCTGATAGGTCACGCCGTATGCATGCCCCCCGATGTGCCGGAACACGGGGCAGGCGTTCAGGCAGGCGCCGCACCGGATGCAGTGGAGACTTTCGCGCTGTTCGGGATCGGAGAGAATACCGGTCCTCCCATTGTCGAGAAGCAGGAGATGAAACTGCTCCGGGCCATCTTTTTCGTCGGGTTGCTTGGGGCCGGCAAAGAAGCTGTTGTAGCAACTGAGGTACTGTCCGGTCCCGCTGTGCGACAACAGGGGCAGAAAGAGGGCGAGTTGTTCCAGTGCCGGAAGGACCTTTTCGATCCCCATGATCGCCAGGTGAATTCGTGGTGCAGAAGCCGAGAGGATTCCGTTGCCTTCGTTTTCCGTGATGGAGATCAGGCCGGGGTCCGCGATCGCGAAGTTCGCGCCGGTCACGCCCATGTCGGCCTTCAAGAACCGGTCCCTCATGTGAATTCTTGCGGCGCGGGTCAGCGTTTCCGCGTCCTCGGTATGGGGGACGTTGAGTTTTTTCTCGAAGAGTTCGCTGATGTCTTTTTTCGTGAGGTGCATTGCAGGCGTGATGATATGAAAGGGTTTTTCGCTGCGAAGCTGAATGATGAATTCGCCGAGGTCGGATTCCACGACCTCGACGGAATTCGCCTCCAGGTGCTCATTCAGTTCTATTTCCTCCGTCGTCATGGATTTGCCCTTGATGACGGAGCGGACGTCGTTGTCCCGGATGATCCGGTCGATGATGGACCGTGCCTCGACTGCATCCTGGGCCCAGTGCACTTGCCCGCCACGCGCCAGCAGATTCCCTTCCAATTGCTCGAGAAGCGAATCAAGGCGATTAATTGCGTCGTGTTTCCAGCACGATGCGAGTGATCGTGCCACCTGCCAGTCGATCCAGTGTGACTGGTTTCGCTGCACTGCGAGGTGGTGGTTGTGAAGAGTTCGGCCGAGAATGCCTTTTTGCTTCAGGTCCGCGGCCTTTGTCCGCTCCCGGCTCAGAAAATCCCGGGCTTCACTCATGATGTTGTCTCCCGGGAAGCAAGGATTTCCGCAATGTGCAGGCAACGGATGGGTTTTTTCTGCGCTTCCGCGAGGCCACCCAGGTGCATCAAGCAGCTCGAATCGGTGGTTACGAGGTAATCCGCGCGGCCTTCGATCGCACCGTCAAGTTTCTCGCGTCCCATCGAGGTGGACACCGGTTCGTGCTTGGTAGAAAAAGTTCCGCCGAACCCGCAGCAGGTCTCCGCGTTTTCGATTTCAACAAGGGTGAGGCCCGCGACGTTCCGCAGCAGCCGTCTTGGCTGCTCTTTGACATGCAATTCACGCAGAGCGTGGCAGGCATCGTGATAGGAGACAGTGGCATCAAACGATGCGTTTACGTCTTCGATTTTCAGAATATCCACCAGAAACTCGCAAAGCTCGAATGTTTTCGAGGCGACGATTCGAGCCTGGCCCGCGCGCGGGTGCCCTTCCGGAAACAGCCTTTCGTAGAAATGGCGCACCATCGTGACGCAGCTGCCGGAGGGGGAAACGATGTGATCGTATGATTCGAATACGTCCAGGTAGTGTTCCGCCACGGGCGCGGCATCATCCCAGTACCCCGTATTGAAAGCGGGCTGGCCGCAGCATGTCTGATCGAGGGGGACGTCGACCGTGCATTCCTGTCTCCGAAGGATCTGCCGGGTGCATTCAGCGACATTCGGAGACATAACGTTGACAAAACAGGGGACGAATAGCGCGATGTTCATGGTTCGAATTTCGAGTTTTCGTATTCAGGTTTCAGGCTACCATACAGAGCAGAAATGTTTATAGCCCCGAATGCGATGGACTCCCGATGTACATCAAACCCGTGTCCCATCGATGGCGCGTTTCGCCTGCCGGGGCAGTGAAAATCCAACGTGTACTTGCCGGGTTGGCTCGCAGCGCGCCTGCCCCGGGTCCCGTTCGACTCGTGAAGGGTGTTGACCTGGCATTTTCCTCCACAGCGGGTGCTTCCCGGGCGTCCCGCCATCGCATGCGTGGCTTTTGGGTCCCTTTACGCGTATTTACGCCCGCCCTATTTCTTTGAACAGCCACCCCATCCGTTTCCTGAGGGCTGTGGCGAGATCTCTGTGAGTGTCAATTTCAATATCCGCGACCAGAAGCTGTTCTTTGCGCGTGGCTGGGGCAAGGGCTGCGAGTTGGGTGCAATGATGAAACTGTTGTTTACATATTCTGGTCGTCCGGCACTGGCAGCAATTAGTGGCAGCCCATTCTCCATCGTACGCGAACGTTGAGCCGAAAACTGTCCTTGGTACCTTTTCCTGAATTCATGGGGCGAGGGTTTTTTAACCTGTAGAAGTGGTTTGTTGGCTGGAAGAACATCTGTGCACCGCGAAGGGTAAGCAGGCGGGCGATCGCGGGGCTGCGTTTGCCAGCACAGATGAAGATTCCGAGCCAGCCGTGTGCTGTTTCAAACACGGGCGCATCGCGGCCGGCCGAGAAGACGCGCTCGGCTAGAATCTTGCGGGATTTCCCCATATATCCCCCGGTGGGGCCGACGAGGAAGGCCGTGTTGTACCGATTAGTTGAATGGCGTGGTTGTTCGATCATCCCCATGATGATGTACATATTGGTGGCAGCGGCCTTCTTTTCGAAACGCTTGACCATGGGCCCCGGCACCGGCTCGCAGTGCAACCTGGCAAAATGCCGCTTGTCTTTGATCCAGCCGAAACCCGTGCTGGCTGCTTCGGGAAAGCAGAGAATCTGGACGTCGCGTGCAGCGGCCCGGTCGCACCATTGAAGCACCTTGGTGATGTTGGCCGGTGTGTCGCCATTGCGGGAGATCATCTGGGCGGCGGCCACGCGCAGGGTTGTCAGTTGGGGTGTTTGCTGTTTTGGCATGGGACGAACCTTGGTAGATGGTAAACCGTTAAAGGTAACCGTGGCGGAAGTTCTGTTTTGTATTGGATCATGGGCTTGCCGGTTTGTTCATCACCATGGGCCTGCCGTGAAAAGTGATGACGAAACTGGATTGCGTGCACCCGCCACGCGAGCTCCACGGCTGGTCCGGGCCTCCAGCAAAACGGATACAGCGACATTTTATCTGGATATTAATTATTGTAATTAGTTCGACATAAGTGAGTTGTGTATTTTATGTCAAGCCGAGTGTGTGGTGAAGGGCCTGCGTTTTTTTGAACTGGTGAGGTGTTAATTCAACTTTTCACCAACATTTGCCGGTGGATTGTTTTCGGCCGGTGGATCCATGTCCAAAAACTAGCTGGCTGTCTCCCGGCCACGGAAGGCGCTGAAAAAGAGTTCGCACTTTCCTGTGTTTTCTTGGTCGGCGAGTTATGGTATCGCGTCAGTAGCCATGATTTCAGGAATATTCGATTCGAGCAGATGGGGCGAGATCCCGGGGTTTTCGTTTTCGGACATCACGTATCATCGGGCGCTTGACCAGGGCACGGTCCGGATTGCTTTTGACCGGCCGGATGTGCGGAATGCTTTCCGCCCGCAGACGGTGGACGAATTGTTCACTGCTCTCGAGCATGCACGAACGACGGCCGATGTCGGTTGCGTATTGCTGACCGGCAATGGCCCTTCCGCGAAGGACGGTGGCTGGGCGTTCAGTGCGGGCGGGGACCAGCGCATCCGGGGTGCGGATGGGTATAAGTATGAGGAGGGCCCCGCCGATCCGGCGGGAATCGGCCGTCTGCATATTCTCGAAGAGCAGCGTCTGATTCGTTTCATGCCGAAGGTGGTGGTGGCGGTGGTCTCCGGGTGGGCGGCCGGCGGGGGGCACAGCTTGCACGTGGTCTGTGACTTGTCGCTGGCCAGTCTGGAGCACGCAAAGTTCAGGCAGACGGATGCGGATGTGGCCAGCTTCGACAGTGGTTACGGGTCGGCGCTTCTTGCACGCCAGGTGGGACAGAAGAAGGCGCGGGAAATCTTTTTCCTGGGAAGAACCTATGACGCGGAGGAGGCCGCGGCGATGGGCATGGTGAACGCGGTCGTGCCGCATGCGAAACTCGAGGAGATGGCGCTGGCCTGGGGAGCCGAGATCAATTCAAAAAGTCCGACTGCCATGCGGATGCTGAAATACGGATTCAATCTTGCCGATGACGGTCTTGTCGGCCAGCAGCTGTTCGCGGGAGAAGCCACGCGACTTGCATACGGGACGGAGGAGGCCAAGGAGGGACGCGATTCATTCGTCGAAAAGCGCCCCCGGGACTTTTCGGGATTTCCTTGGCATTATTGAGACGGGGGACGAGAGGTTTGCGTTTCATGATGCAAAACGCCAGTGCGGGAGGAGTTTGAGATGAGTGGATACCTAGCAACAAGGTGGATCATCGGAGGAGTGGGAATCCTCGGCGCCTTGTTCCTTGTTTCCTGTTCGGGGGACCCGGCATCGGAAGGGGAAGGGCCCGGCGGTGCCCGGATCGGGCTGCTCATGGAGACCTATGACGTGGACCGGTGGGCGCGCGACCAGGCGTTTTTCGAGGAGAAGGCAAACGCGCTGGGTGCCCAGGTCATGACGCAGGTTGCCGACGGGGATCAGGACCGGCAGAACAAACAGGCGGAGAACCTG
>CAZTAB010000499.1:0-12962 GCA_964611475.1 uncultured Verrucomicrobiota bacterium
GATCGGGACTCACCGATTGGGTGAGGAGGTCATTGAGGTTTTGGGCCGCCTCCTCGGCGTCGATGTAGTTGAGCGGGATGGCGTGCAGGCGTCCGGAGGCCCCGGTGGCGGAAACGTCGAGTTTTTCGATGGTTCGTTTTGCCTCGGCCAGCTGGATCGGAGTCCCAACCAGGATGAGGGTGTTTGACTCCTCGGCGGCGACTGCAGTAAAGCCGGCGGGAATCGAGAGTCCATCGCTGGTTGCGGTCCGCATCTGGCGGCTGATCATGGCCCCCGTCGTTTCCATGCCTCGCATGACCTGGTCGATCTGCAGGGCCAGGGACCGGGCGGATGCGTGCTCCAGCGGGAGCACCAACACGGAACTGGAGGCGCCGGGCCTGTCAAGGTCGTTGAGGATCCGCTCGATTCGCCTGACGTTCGCGGTGGTATCCCTGATCAAGAGGTGATTGGACGAGGGCACGGCGGACAAAGAGCTGCCCTGCTCGGTGTCCACCAGCGCGTCGAGGGAGCGTTTTACCTCCATTGCCGAAATATGTTTCAACTCTCGGATCTTGATCTTGATTCCACTGCCGGACACTTCCTCGTCCACACCGACGATGGTGGCCAGGTTCATGCTCGACTTCGGAAGGGGAACGATGGCGTACGCCCCTTCCCTCTCCACGATGGAATACCCGGATGATTCCAGCACCGAAACAAAGAGCGGGTAGACATTGTCAATGTGAACTTTTTGGGGCGTGGTAACATCTACCTTGGCCTGGACGTCGGGCCCCACGATGAAGCGCTTCCCGGTGGTTCTCCCGACGTCTGCGGCAAGGATGCGGATTTCCACCTGCTCATAGGTGAAGTTGACGAAGCGATGGTTGCTGGCTCCGCTTTCCTGGGTAGCCAATCCGTTGTGGTTGGCCACGGTTGCAAGCAGAAGTCCAGCGGCGGGAAGTGTCATTCGAATGCAGGTCATTATTTTGCGATTCCTCGCTCCGACTCCTCGATGAAGGTTACCAGGTGATTGATTTCCGGGGAAGCGGGCAGAGAATCTCCGATTTTTTCAAGGGCCTGCCGTGTGGAGAGGTCCTGGCGGTATATGATGCGAAAAGCTTCCTTGATATGACGCTGAGTCTCCTTTGGGATCCCTTTTCTCTGCATTCCAATCTGATTGACCGTCCGGACCTCGCCCCCGGCCCCGTCCGCCATCATGAAGGGCGGGATATCCTTTGTGATCTTGGTGCAGGCCCCCACCATAGCAAGGCATCCGACCCGGCTGAACTGGTGCACGCCGCTCAGGCCCCCGATGATAACCTGGTCCTCCAGGATCACGTGTCCCGCCAGAAGGCCGCAGTTTGCAATAACAACCTCGTTTCCCACGATGCAGTCATGGGCAACGTGCGAGCAGGACATCAGCAGGCAGCCCGACCCGACCCGGGTTGTGTCACCGTCCTCGGTCGCCGCGTTTACCGTGGCATATTCCCGGATCGTGGTGTCGTTTCCAATCTCAACCTTTGGCTCCCCGCCCCTGTACTTCAGGTCCTGGCTTCGAGATCCAACGCTTACAAATGGATAGAAGCTGCAGCCGGAGCCGATCGTGGTGAAACCATCGAGCACCACATGGCTCTTAAGTTCGGATCCCTTGCCAAGGCGTACGTTTTCTCCAATGACGCAGTAGGGCCCGATGGTTACGTCATCACCCAGCTCCGCGCCGGAGGCGATGACCGCAGTGGGGTGTATACCTGGCATGAAACTGAACGCTCTTTTGTCGGGCTGCGAATTCGAAGGATGGGCAGGTGCGCCGGGACACGATTTCAGTCCGCATAGCTGAACATGAGATCCGCCTCGCACGATTTTTCGCCGTCGACGGTGATGATCCCGTGTACTTTCGCAGACCGGAGTCGGGCGCGGAGGAATTCGACCTCAATCCGGAGAATATCGCCCGGAACCACCATCCTGCGGAACTTTGCATTGTCGACGGAGGTGAAGTAGGCGATTTTTCCCTCCACCCCCTCCTTCCTGTTTAGAAGAAGTCCGCCGACCTGTGCCATAACCTCCAGCTGAAGCACTCCTGGCATGACGGGGTGATCAGGAAAGTGCCCCTGGAAGAACGGCTCGTTGACCGAAACATTCTTGATCCCAACGATTCGCTTCTCCCAATCGGATTCAATGATCCGGTCTACCAGGAGAAATGGGTACCGGTGTGGCAGATACTTCAGAATTTCATCGATTTCCATTGCGGACATGCGAGCTTCCTAACGTTCCGGGATCACCTTTCTGGATCCCAAGTTTTGGCGATATATAGCAGATGCCCCACGGGGACCCAAACCGAAAATCGAGGAGGTTTGCGGCTTGCCCCTCCTTAACCGACTGCGTGGCAATCAGTTGGGGCTCGGATCGATCAACCGATCGGCGTCAGACCGGGGCATTCTCCCGGCGTAGTGTTTGGAAAGGGAAAGATCCTGCACTGGTTTGGCCTAGCGTCATAGACCGAACATCGATCCTGCTCGAGAAATACGCAGGCGCCGTCCGGAGCGTCGACGAGGGATAGTTGAGCACGGTTCCTGGCCAGGCGGGTATATCTCCCGATGAACTCTGTCTCCTCGAGATCCAGCGCCTGAGCAAGACGCCGGATATCGGCTGTGGTCAGGAGCACATTGCCGGGCCACCTGCAGCAATTGCCGCAATGCGTACAGGAAAAGTGGTATTTCATCCTGCCCGCATTATGGCATGTCAAGGGATCGAAGTCTCGGGATTTGACACCCAAGGCCCGGATCTGCACTATCCTTTCGGTTTTAAAAATCTGCAGGGATTCCTATGATAACAAGACTTTTTGCGCTCGGGCCCCTCGTGCTGTTGCCCCTTTTTGCCGGATGCGGCCACCGGGCCACTTCCCCCATTCACGGCGAGGTGGATTTCACCAAGGCTACCGAGATCTTCGCCCTGCCCCAAACGCAGTCCAACCCGAATGCCGTTGTCGCCACGGTGAACGGACGTGAGATCTGGAGTGGCCAGTTTCAGCGGGTACTCAACATGCGTGCCGCGGAACTTCGTCCCCGGATGTCGCCGGAGCAGCTGCAGGAGGTTGCGCCGCGAATTGCGTCGGACGTGCTGAACGAGATCATTCGCCAGTACCTGCTGGAGGAGAAGATCGATGCAGAGAACATCACCGTGGCCAGGGAGATTGTCGACGGTGCCGTTGAGGAAGCCCGGGCCAACATTGAAAAAGGTGGCGTGGACTGGCAGGAATACCTGGACCGGTCGAACCTAAGCGCGGGGGATTTTCGCGTTCACATAGAGCAGGAGTTGCGGATCCGGCAACTGCTCAAAGTCCGAATTGGCGAGCCTCCGGAAGCTGCGGAAGGGCAGATCCAGGCATTCTATGAACAGAACCGGGAGCGCTTTGTTAAGCCGCCGACTGTCTCGTATCGGAATATTTTCGTGTGGGTCAAAGAATCGGACGACCAAGCCGCCTGGAGCGTGGCGCAGGAGAGGATTCTCGAACTCCGGGATCTCGCCGCCGAAGGACTCACCAGCTTCGAGGATCTTGCCCGCCAGTTTTCGCAGGATGAACAAACCAAAGCCAATGGCGGTCTGGTGGGTCCCATTGCGAGGGGGGTGGTGGATCCGGTGATGGGTGAGGCTTTGTTCGAAGCACAGGCCGGTGAAATCCTGGGGCCGATCAAGGTGGCGGAGGGTTTTCTCCTGATCCGGGTGGAGGAACATTTCCCCTCCAGTGAACTGGAACTGGACGCGGAGCGGGAACAAATTGCCGGAGGGCTTCGAACCCAGGCTCGCGAGGCCCTGTTTGCGGCCTATGTGGAGGAGCTCTCGGAAGCCTCCGAAATTATTATCCGGGGCGAAACCGGTGTGCCAGCCGCTCCGGAAGGAGACTGATCCCTTCCCCTTTACTTCACCGCGTACTACTGGTAGGTAGTGTGCTGGATCTGTTGCACCCGTGGTGGTATTGGCAGACACGCATGGTTCAGGTCCATGTGCCCGCGAGGGCGTGGAGGTTCGAGTCCTCTCGGGTGCACCACGACCGCCCTCCCCCAGAAACAAGCATCCCGGGAAAGATGGCTTTTTTGCCGTGTTTCATGTGCGTAACCCCCGCTTGTCTTCTTTTGAGTCGGATTCAACATTCCGGGCAGGAGCATGGCCAGGGACAAAATCACCAGGCCCAGGCCTTCCATTCGTCAGGTTGCGCGGCGGCAACAGCAGCCAGCCTCCCTGACGGATTGGGTCACGACGAGGAAAGGCGGAAGGTGCATGCGTGATTGTCAGCCCTCGTTCCGCCACCAGCGGAATTCATTGCTTCCTCGCTCGGCCACGGCGGCGATGTCGGGGAGACCGTCTCCGTCAAGGTCCGCAACCAGCACCTGGTTCGCCTTTGGCCAGTGATCCTTCAATATCTGCATCGTCCATGGACCGCGCGGATCGCCTTCATGCTTGAAGAGCGCGATCCTTCCCTCCGGGCCCCAGCTGGTCGCGACCACCTCCATCTGCCCGTCCCCGTCGAGATCGGAGGCGACGGCGTCTGACGCGTTTGGGAAATCATCACAAATCACATGCTCCCGCCACGGCACCCGGCGGGGGTCTCCACTGTTCTCGTACCAGACCACGCGGTTGGCTGCTCCTACCTGGCCACGTCGGGACGAAAGGGCCATGACCATGTCGATATCCCCATCGCCGTCCATGTCCACCGGATGCCCATGTGACGGGCAACAGTCCTTGGCGATGACGTGTTTTTTCCAGGGGCGTGCCGCAGGATCACCACTGTTTTCGTACCAGACCACCTGTTGTCCCGTCAGGGCGGTGCCCAAAAGGTCCGGGATCCCGTCCCCGGTGAGATCCGCCACCTCAATGGACCTGGTTTCACCTATGTTCTCCTCGATCAGATGCCTGACCCAGTTGCCGTCCCGGTTCTCAAACCAGACAAACCGGTTGCCGAGCCAGCTCGATGCCGCCACATCCAGGGTGCCGCTTCCCGTCAAGTCGGCGAGTGCCACGTCGTACGCACCGGGCAGTCCGCCTTCGGTGATGAAATGGATGTACCACCCGTGATCCTCCCGGGGATGGCCGGGTGTCGGTGGTCGTGAATAGTGTGTTTCGTGAAGTTTTCCCCTTCGTCATGCCCAAACCAGTAAAGTCCCTTGTGTGCATCGGCGCTGACCAGGTCCAGGTTGCCATTCCCATCGATATCCGCGGCGGAGATCCCGAAGGCGTAGCTGTAGCCTTCCATGATGAGATGTTCGGTGAACGGGATGGGAGGAGCCATGGGGGCAGTTGTCTTTCCGTTTTAAAGCCGTGGATTACCCGAACAGGAACCGGGCAAAATCGTTTCCTGACCCGGAGCCCAAGAATTGCGACCTGCTATTCCTCTCCCTAATCCCACGGCCACCCATCAAACAAAGGGTTGTCTGTGGACCGGTACCCCAGCGGAAACGGAGCGCCAGGCACCCAGGTTACGTGCCCGTCCGCAAAGGCGAAATTGTCGCCTCCATCGTGGGGGTGCTTGCGCCACCAATCGGGATGGCGCCCCGGATGCTGTATGAATGCGCCGCGCGTCACAACGCTATGCGACAAATCCATGAAAATCGCGGTTTTCACCGGGCGAATAATCTCCATCCTGGCGGTCGTCGGCCAGGGACCGTTCTGTGCCCAGTTTGCTGCATTCGGCCAGCCCGACGAATGCGCCTGCTCGATCATCTGGCTGTAGCCGTAGCCCCAGCCGTCCCAGCCGGGGTTCTTTTCCTGGGCCGAAGGACAGTCGAAAAGGCGCGAAAGTTTCACTCCCGGTTGCCAGCCGTTCACATCTATCATCCCGGAGAGCGTCTCATACCACTTTCGGTGAATCGGCGACGTCCACCCGACGCGGGGATAATAGCCGTCGTGGTCATTGATGTACTGGTCGCACGCCAGGTTGATCTGTCTCAGGTTGTTAATGCAAAAGGTGCGTCGTCCCATCTCCTGCGCCTGCTTCACCGCCGGCACCAGCAGCGCGGCAAGGATGGCGATGATTGCAATGACCACCAGCAGCTCGATCAACGTGAATCCATTCGGGGCCATGTCGGCACGACGCAGTCGTCGCCGTGAACCCCAGGGCAGAGTGCATGGGCGGGAGCGCAGGGCCCCTCGATTTTTTTTCGAGTGTACAGGCATGCACAACTACTTTACGCCTTGTCTTTCATCGATGTCAGCAGGTTATTTGAGGTCATTCCCGGGTCGCCGGTTCCCCTGTTTTCGGGTTAGTCCCAGGGCCAGCCATCAAACAGGCTGTTGTCGGTGGATCGATAACCGAACGGGAAGGGCGCGCCGGGCACCCAGGACACGTGCCCATCTGCCCAGGCAAAATTGTCGCCTCCATCGTGGGGGTGCTTGAGCCACCAATCGGGATGGCGACCCGGATGCTGTATGAACCCGCCTTGGGTCGCGATGCCGTACGACAAGTCCATGAAAACCACGGTTTTCACCGGCCGAATGATTTCCGTTCTTCCGGTTGTTGGCCAGGGCCCCATCGTATTCCAGGTCGCGGCATTCGGCCAGCTTGGGGAGTGAACCCGCTCAATCTGCTGGTTGTAGCCGTACCCCCAGCCGTCCCAACCGGGGTTCTTTTCCTGCACCGAGGGACAGTCGAAAAGGGGCGACAGCTTCACTCCCGGTTGCCAGCCGTTCACGTCAAGGACCCCACTGAGCGTCTCCCACCAGGCTCGGTGCACCGGCGCCGTCCACCCGACGCGTGGATAGTAGCCGTCGTGGTCATTGATGTACTGGTCGCACGCCAGGTTGATCTGTCTCAGGTTGCTAATGCAAAAGGTCCGCCGCCCCATCTCCTGCGCCTGTTTCACCGCCGGCACCAGCAGCGCGGCCAGGATGGCGATGATTGCAATAACGACCAGCAGTTCGATCAGCGTGAACCCGTTTGGGGAAACATCGGCACGGCGTTGATCCATAGAGTCGATCCGTTCAGGCATATCGTATTCGCCGGGCCCGGCTATCGTCCTGCCCTGCCGATTCGTGTTACAGGCCAGGTCTTTCATCCTATGGTTTTCCGATTCCGGATACCAGCCAACTTTCCGCGCAATCGGGTGCTGCATTCTCTCCGGATGAATCGCAGGACAAAGACCCGGAAGGATGCATACGATCGATCTATTGAGCCATGGCAGGATTTCGGCTCCAGGTCCATGGTGTTTTGGGTTCACTGCAGGGCAACCCGAAACAACCACGGAGCCGATGCAAGAAGCACGACGGTCTTCGCCGCCCTCCAGGGATCGACCTTGAGAAAACCTTCCCGAAGCCGGAGCTATTCGGGTCGAAAACGGAAGGAGTAGAGGTCGGCGTCCTTGAGAACAAAACGGAGGCGAATGGGTCTTCCCTCCAGCCGCTTGATGTCCGCCCCATCTTCCCAGGAAACAACATGTTCAATCTCGTCTCCAAAAATGTCCGGGCATTGCTCCCGCCTGAATCCTTCGATCGGTCCCCCACCCTCTTCCTGCATCTCCACCCGCACACTGCCCATTGCTGAGGTCGCGTAGTTGATCACCAGCTCCCGCCCCTCGAACAGAAACGGCTTCGTTACAAACTCCCCGCCAGCGTAGGGCGCCTGCATGGAGACGAAGCCATCCGTCCGGATGGTGCCGCGCCGCATGCGGCAGCCTTCCACGCCCGGCTCGACCTCGGGGAAGTGTGAGTAGTAGTGCTCGATCCAGTAGAGCGACAACTCCTCGGGGGAACTCTGCAGGATTCCATTCACCGGAACGAGGTTGCGCTGGATCCACTTTTTCGGGTCCGGCCCGGGCCGGTTGAACGCCTCCTGCCAGAACTTGAAGTGAAGCCCGTCGCGGCTGGTCATCAGCCCGCCGTCCGAAAGTCCCGGATAGGGGTGCCCGGGATGTTTCTTGCGCTCCGGCGTGAAGCGTTTCACCGGCCCGACCAGGATGTGCGGCGCGCGTTCATATGGCCGGATGTTGTTCATGTAGATCTGTATGTGGTCATTCGGGGGATTGTCGTAGCGTATCGGCGTCCACGGTGACCCGTTGTAGAAATCGTCGGAACTCATGTGCCGGAGACTGCGATAGCCGCTGTGTACCTTGTGGCTTTCGTCCCCGCCTTCCCAGTAGCGAAGGTAGGCGTGGTATTTCCTGTCCTGCGGATTCCAGAACACGTTTTGCCCCCAATCCGTGTTCTGGTCGTCCGGAATGAGGGGCTTCGCGAGCTTGGTCCAGTGAATTCCGTCCGGGGAAATGAGGCCCGGCATTCCTTTCAGGTCCATCCCGCTGGCATGGCGTTCCGCCCCCCGCGAGCCCTCCAGCTTGAAGGGGATCACTCCTGGTGCAAGCTCGCCCGGGAGTTTGTCAGAAACAAGTTCCGCGGGAATCAGGTCCGGGATGAGATAGCCAGAGTCGAGTTCGAGGCCATGGTTGATCCTGGCCTGGGTTGCGTTGCTGCAGGCGATGCCAAATCCTGCGATCAGCAGTAGGAGTCGAACCCTTGGCATCATGGCTGATGTGTATCCCTGTATCTCTTCGTTTGCAAGCACGGGTGACGGGTACGGATTGCGCGGTTCCTGTTACGAAATAATCTTCCGAAGGATTCATTTCCTCTCCAATGCCCTTGCTCGCGCGCCCTTCTCCCGGTGTCTGGATTTTCTTTCCCATGTTTTCTGCAGCCGGGTTCTCAGCTTCTCGTCCCCGGTGAGCACAATCATGCGGGCAAGCTCCAGATTCTTGATGTCCAGGTGTACCGCTCCACTTCTCCGCTCGAAGGGCATCGTTTCACACAAGGGCATGCGGAACACATCTTCCACCCGGAACCAATCCGGCACGTGGACGGTCACGTTTGCCTGTTCCATGGCTTCGTATTCAAAGCTGCCTATCGGCGTCTTGGGATTCCATTCCGCCTGGCCGGTCGGGTGCGAGTCGTAGTTCTTGTTCACCAGGATCAAGATGAGGGAATGATCGGCACAAAGAAGCGTCTTCGTCCAAAGATGCTCTTGGTCGGTTTCCCCCCAGGTTTCCGGTAGCGGTTCGGAAATCGACAGAAGTGGCTGGAGGGTTTGCACCTCCTGGTGCAACCCTTTCAATTCCGCAATGAGCGGCTCGCTCTCGCGGGCGCCGTGCTTTTCGGGACGGGTTGGAGCCCAGGTCCACCAGGTGACGCCCTTTGCGCCCGCGGCAAGGGCGTAATGCAGCTTCAGGCGTGCCTCGCCCGGTTCCACCGGGCGGCCGAGCCCCCACTCCTCTATCCAGGCGACGTCGGGCAGGAGGTACGGAATCCGGGGGGCGCAGGCGCGCTTCACCAGGTAGCCCGTGGCGTAGGTGTAGTACGGGTCCCTGCCGTGCGAGTGCGTATAGGTACTGCGACTCAGGATGTCGGGAATCTTCGCGTAGGTGTTGATGCTGTCGGTCAGGTAGGCGGAGTCGAGATTGATAAAGGTCAGGCTGCTGGGGCCCGTCGTGCGATACTGAGCGGTCATCTGTTCCATCGTGAGCGCAAGCGCGCCCAGACGCTCCGGCTTCGGCACATCCAGAAACTTTTCAATCCGCTTGCCCTTGTCCCAGGCGCGGTCCTTGGCATCCGGTTCATCGTAGACAATGTAGGCGAATACCGGCAGGTCCAGCGCCTCCACCTGTTCTATAATCTCCGTCTGCACCGGAAGCCTCCCCCTGTCGCCGCAGCCCATGATCGCCTTGTAGTCGAGTCTCTTCAGTTCCTGCAGAAGCTCGACGGACATCCAATGGCCGAACGTCGACGCGACGTTGAGGTTGACCTGAGGGAGCAAGGGAAGGCTTTCGAACCACTCGAGACTGAAGATCGCGCACGGGAACGTGTCGCAATCCCAGGCGCGTACCATGGAGGCCGTTCCCGTGCCGTCATCGGTCTCGACCTTTACGAGGTGGTAGCTGCCGTACCGCAAGGCCTTATCCAGACTGAGTTTCACGAGAGCCGTCCCGCGATGGAAATCCGGCGAAGAGAAGGTTGCCCTGCCGGTGACATCCTCTCCGTCCAAGAATACCCTCGATACGCTCGCCGCGCTTCCGGCATTCCTCGCGACGTAGATGTATACCTGGTCCATCTTGCGGTTGAAACTGACGTAGCCGAGCTCAATGGGGGGTGTGCGCTTTGTGCTCACCCTGCATGTGAACTCCTCTTCCCTGCCGCGGGGCTTGCCCAGCGCAGAAAACGCCTCCAACCGGATTACGCTTTCCTTGTTTTCGGGGAGACGCTTCATTCGGATGATTACCTCCGCCATCGCGCCCGGCGGGATCGACTCCGGCAGTACGCGCCACCAGGGCACAGCGAGATCCTCCCTCAGGTCCTCGACGGAACGGCCGTCAATCGAGATTTCTCGAATCCCGGCGGGAGTATCCCAGGGATTCCGAACATAGATGTGGTAGTAGCCGCCGGGCTGCCAGTGATCCGGGTAGAATTGCTCCTTGAAACTCCGGCTCCGGTGCCCGGTCATCGCAGGGTCGTCTGCAATCACCTTGTCCGGGCTGAAGAAGGCCAGGTCGACCCATTCGTCCGCGGGATCGGCAAAAGCCGGGAAGGCAAGGACCAGGCAGAACACCGTCCGGATCCTGCTCATTGGAATTCTAATCATGTCGATTGAAGCACCTGGAAGCATTGCTCCGGTTTTATTTTCGTCTCGATCTATATCGAAGATAAGGGTCGAGGCAAAGATTTCGAACTTTAATTGGCCCGGTACGCCTCGATGCTATAGGCGTTCTCTCTCTTCTCCCCCGTGGGAGGATCCTGCATGAGCAGTCGCACCCGTTTGGGGAGGACCCGGATGATGGGAGAGATGGCAGAGTTTTCCCGTGAACAACGGTTGTTACTTCGTTTCTTTTGACTGGGCGGTCCGCGTCCGACGTTCTGCCGTCTTCCCCCATGACTTTACCAGCCGTTCCCGTAGTCCGTTGTCCCGGGTCAGCACCAGCATCCGGGCGAACTCGAGTTCTTTGATGCGCATGCTGATTCGATCATCGTTCCTTCGGAAGCGCATCGTTTCCGCCTCGGGCATCGCGAAGACGTCTTCCACCCGGAACCAATCCGGCAGGTTTACGGTCACCTCCGTCTCTTCCATGGGCTCGTATTCAAAACGCGGCTCCGCCGTTTCGGGGGTGCGGAAAATTTCTCCGGGCTCGTGGACGTCGTAGTTTCGGTTCACCAGGATCAGGATGAGGGAATGATCGGCGCTGAGCAGCGTCTTTGTCCAGAGATGCTCGTTGTCGCTCTCCGCCCAGGTCTCGGGCAACGGTTCCGAGATGGAAAGGAGCGGCTGCAGCGTCCGCACCTCCCGATGCAGTCGTTTCAGCTCCGCCTGGAGGGGTTCGCTCTTCTGGACACCGTGTTTAAGCGTTTTCGGGGTAGGGCTCCAGGCCCACCAGGTGATGCCCTTCGCGCCCGCGGCCAGGGCGTAGTGCATCTTCAGTCTCGCCTCGCCCGGCTCCACGTGCCGGCCGAGTCCCCACTCCTCGACCCAGGCGGCATCGGGGAAGATGTATGGGATCCGGGGGGCGCAGGCGCGCTTCAGCAGATAGCCCGTGTTGTAGACGAAGAACGGATCCCTGCCGTGGGACTGGGTATACGTGCTGCGACTCGTTACATCGGCAATTTTCGCATACATGTTGATGTTGTCGGGAATGTAGGTGGAATCGATATTGAACATGTTGAAGGTGCCGGGCGCGGCCTCGCGATACTGGGCTGCCGCCTGTTCCAGAAGAAGCGCATGCGCGCCGAGCCGCTCGGGCTCGGGCAGTTTCTGAAACTTCCTCACCCGCGGGTCCTTGTCGCAGGAGAAATCCTTCGCGTCCGCTTCATCGTTCATGTAGTAGGCGAAGACCGGCAGATCCAACTCGTTGATCTTCTCGATGATTTCCGTTTCCACCGTGAGCCTCCCCCGGTCGCCGCAGCCCATGATCGCCTTGTAGTTGCGCCGCTTCAGCTCCTGCAGCAGCTCGATGGACATCCAGTGGCCGTAGGTCGAGGACAGGTTGAGGTTTAGTTGGGGAAGCGTGTCAAGATTGTGCATCCACTCCAGGTTGAAAATCGCGCACGGAAAAAAACCACAATCCCATGCCCGCACCATGGAGGCGGTAGCCGCACCGTTATCGGTCTCGACTTTCACCAGGTGGTACGCGCCGTAGGTGAGTGCTTCGTCCAGGGAGAGTTTTATCAGCGCCGTGCGATGAAAAAAATCGGGCGAATAGAACTCGGCCTGGTCGGTGACATCTTCCCCGTCCCAGAACACCCTCGTCACCTTTGCGCTGCTCCCGGCATGCCGCTCCAGGTAGATGTAGGCTTCGTCCATCTCGCGGTTGAAGCTGACATAGCCAAGCTCGATGGGCGGGATACGCGTTCGGTTCACGGTGCACGTGATTTCCTGGTCCTTGCCGCGGGGCTGGGCAGTCGGCGAGAACGCATCGAACCGGATCTCGTGCTCCTCGTTTTCGGGAAGATGTTTCAACTTGATGATCGCCTCCGCGATCCCGCCCGGCGGGAGCGGATGCGGCATCACGCGCCACCAGGGCACGGCCAGGTTCTCATCTCTCAGGTCCTCCACGAATTGGCCGTCGAGATGAATTTCCCTGACCTTGAGCGGAGTGTCCCATGGGTTCCGGATGAACACATGAATGTGCCCGCCCAGCTGCGAGTACTTGGGATGGAACTGCTCGGGAAACGACCAGCCTTCATACCAGGGGTGCGCCGGTTCATGCGTCACCTCCTTGTCCGGACTGAAGAAGGCCAGATCCACCCGCTCGTGGCCTTCGAAGGTGGTTTCGGCCGCCGCGAACGGCAGGAATACGCAACTGGCGAAAAGAAACAGACAGAACACAACCCGGGTGCTGTTCATGAACCACCCCCAATGTTTTGGTGAGAGATTGAGGAAATCAATCGCGACATTGTGTCTATTCATCTATACACCTAGTAGCAAGGTAAGAATAACGGGATTGGTTCGAAGGCTGCCAAGCGGATGG
>CAZTAB010000500.1:0-6684 GCA_964611475.1 uncultured Verrucomicrobiota bacterium
ATTACCGAGCCGCAGCCAGTGTCTGGGGGAAGGTGATCGTCGCGGGTGAAAGAATCGGCAGCGCCGATGCTTCCGGCTTGCGCTTGCAGGCAGGATTGCGCCATTGATTGTCTTTCACCCGGAGAATTCATTATGCGCATTCTATTCATGGGCTCCGGAGCCATTGCGGAACCGACGCTGGAGAAACTCCTGCACCTGCCGGAGGACGAGGTCGTGGCGGTCGTGACGCAACCCGACCGGCCCCGTGGGCGCAAGCTTGAAATGGGCGCCTGCCCCGTCAAGGAGTACGCCGAGTCGAGAAACGTGACCGTGCTTTCTCCCTGCAAGGTCGGTTCTGATGCCTCGGTCTCCGAGATTCGTGAGCTCTCCGCCGACCTCATTATCGTCGCTGCATACGGGCAGTATATCAAGCCGTCAATTCTGAGTCTTCCCTCCCTCGGGGCGATTAATCTGCATCCCTCGCTTCTCCCGCTTTACCGGGGTGCCGCGCCTATTCAGATGGCGATCGCTGATGGGCGGCCACAAACGGGCGTAACCATCATGCACGTGGGCGAGGAAATGGATGCCGGCGACATCATCCTGCAGGAGGAGGTGGCGGTCGGACCCGATGATACGGCGGCCACTATGGAGGCCCTGCTTGCGGAGCGGGGCGCAGGGTTGATGATCCGTGCAGTGGAGTTGCTGCGTAGCGGCGAGGCCCCCCGCATCCCGCAGGATGCCGCGAAGGCCACGTATGTTAAGAAACTTACCCGGCAGGACGGACGCATCGACTGGACCCTGCCAGCCGAATCGATTCGAAACAGGATCCGTGGATTTACCCCCTGGCCCGGCAGCTTTTGCCAATACGGCTCCGGAAGGATGCTCAAGATCCTGCAGGCCCGGGTGGAGGATCCGGAGGGCAGCCCGGGGGCCATCCTGCAAGCTTCCGCCGTCGGGCTGCTTGTGGGGACGGGTGAGAAGTCTCTTCGCTTGCTACAGGTTCAGCCCGAAGGTAAGAGCCGGATGTCCGGTGCCGATTTCATGAATGGATACGGCGTGCGCATGGGTCATAGCCTCGGATAGAGGCGGAATGGGGGCATTCATTGACCCCAACCGCACCGTTGTGGATCCAGCGCCCGTCCCTCCGCTTTTATTCAGGAGGTGACCGCAGTTTGCCACGAATGCACTGATTGGGAAGGGGCCCGGTGGCGACAGCAAGGGGGGTGCATTGGACTTTCGCGCTGAATACCGTTGACTTCCTTTCGGTCGGCGGATTTGCTGGAGGGCGTGGCTCGGCAGGTGACAGTGGATTTGGGGGATCGAACCTACCTCATACACATCGGTTCCTCGCTCCTCGCGGATGCCGGCGAGATCTGTGTGGGTTTGGGCCTGGCGGGGAAATGCCTGGTCGTTTCGGACACCGCCGTTGCCGGGGCACACGCAGATGAGGTTTGCACCCGGCTTTCGGCCGCTGGCTCGGATCCCCGGCTGGCTTCTGTACCCTCCGGGGAGAATTCCAAGAGGCACGAGCAGTTGCTGTCCCTGTACGACCAGGCCGTGGATCACGGGTTGGAGCGGTCATCGTTCGTTGTCGCGCTCGGCGGCGGTGTGGTGGGGGACCTCGCGGGCTATCTGGCCGCGACCTATCTCCGCGGCATCCGTTACGTGCAGATTCCGACCACCATCGTTTCCATGGTGGACAGCGCGGTCGGCGGAAAGACTGGCATTAACATGCCCGAAGGGAAAAATCTGATTGGCGCGTTTTGGCAGCCTCATGCCGTGATTGCGGACCTAGGTACGCTGGACACCCTTCCTGCCCGCGAGTTCCGTTCCGGGCTTGCGGAAGTCGTGAAGTACGGAGTGATCGCTGATGCCGCGTTTTTCGAGAGGCTGGAGTCCGAGGCAGAGGCTGTTTTGGGGCGAGAAAAAGTTCTGCTAGAGGAAGTCATTGCGCGGTCGTGCGAGATCAAGGCCGATGTTGTTCGCCAGGACGAGCGCGAAGGGGGGCTTCGGGCGATCCTGAACTTCGGCCATACGGTGGGGCATGCGATCGAGAAAGTGGCCAGGTACGGAACCTTCCTGCACGGGGAGGCAATTTCCGTGGGCATGATTTTTGCCGCGGAAGTATCCGCGCGGTGCGGTGCGCTGCCGATGGCGTCCGTGGATCGACTGCGCAACCTTCTGTCGATATTCGGACTTCCCTCTTCCGCGCCCTCGTGCGAATGGCCGGCATTGCGCGCGACCATCCGTGTCGACAAGAAAAACGTGGATGCGAATCCGCGATTCGTGCTTGCGGATTCGATCGGTCATGTCAGGTTCGGTTGCGAAGTGGAGGAGTCGGTTCTGGAGGAGGTATGGAATGGCCTCGGTAAATGAATGGATTGTGCGGGAGTACTTCGAGTCGATCGGCTTTCTCGTTCGTCAGCCTCGGAAGTACCAGGTGCCCTCACGTTCCTCCAAGCAGTTGGAGGAAGAAGTGGATCTGCTGGTCTTGAACCCGGCATCCGGACAGGCGGATACCCCGGAGATCAACGTGTGGGGCACGCAGACGCTTCGCTCGGTTTCGAGGGCAATCGTGGGCGTTCGCGGGTGGCACACGGAGCGGTTTTCTCCCGCGGTTCTCAGGCAGGCGCCCGAAGTCTACCGCTTCGCGTCGGACGATGTCGTGGGAAGTATCCGCGATGAGCTGGGAGACGGGCCGGTCGCCAGCATCCTTTGCCTGTCCGAGTTGCCCGCCTCGAAGGCGCTGCAGGATGACACGATGGCAGCCCTGAAGGAGGGGGGCATAGATGGTGTACTGCTCTACCCGAACATGCTCATGGAGTTGATTCAACACGTCGAGGTCAACAAGAACTACGACAAATCCGACCTTCTCCAACTCCTTCGGATTTTGAAAAACTACAACCTTTTCAAGGACGGCCAACTCGAGTTGTTTGCCAAGGGGCGGAGAAGGTAGCCCAAGAGCCATGGATGCGCGCTCCGCATACATTGCCCTCAACATGATTGCTGGCGTCGGCCCAGTCAAGGTGCGGGCCATGATCGATGCTCTGGGCTCTCCCCAGGCGATCTTGTCGGCCGATTGTGAGGCGTTACGCGGGGTTCGGGGCATTGGCCCTGAGCTGGCGCGCAGGATCAGCGAGCCGGACGAACGGCCCGATGTGAGCTCTGAGGAAAAGAGGGCGCGAAGAGTCGGCGCGCGCATCGTGACGTTTCTGGACGAGGAGTACCCGTCTCGCCTCCGGGAGATTCACGATCCGCCGTTGGCGCTTTATGTTCGGGGCACCCTGGAACCTTCAGACTTTCACTCGATCGCGATTGTTGGCTCCCGGCGCACAACGCTCTACGGCCGCACCGCTGCGGACCGCCTTGCCTATCAGCTCGCCAAGGCGGGGCTGGTGGTCGTCAGCGGGCTTGCTCGGGGAATTGACACCGCGGCACATGAGGGCGCGTTGAAGGGGGAAGGCAGGACGGGCGCCGTGATCGGTAGCGCGCTCGACCGGTTGTACCCGCCGGAAAATCGAACGTTGTCCCGGGCGATTGAAAAAAGCGGTTTTGTGATGAGTGAATTTCCCTTGGGGACTGAGCCGGGCAAGACGACGTTCCCGATGCGGAACCGGATTGTGAGCGGTCTTTGCGTGGGGGTTATCGTGGTGGAGGCAGACCGTCGCAGCGGGGCTCTGATTACTGCAAACCAGGCGACGGAGCAGGGGCGGATCGTTTTTTCGGTTCCGGGCCGCATCGATGCTCCCACATCCCGCGGTTGTCACGAACTACTCAAGCAGGGTGCCCGCCTTGTTGAGGGGGTGGATGATGTGCTGGAGGAACTCGAATATCTGATTCCATCCGATCGAAAAGCAAAGGCGCAGGAACTGGATCGGGGTCCGGAGATTCAACTTTCGGAACCCGAGCAGAGAATCGTGAGGGCGCTGTGGGACGGCCCACTGGACGTGGACAACTTGTCAAGGAAAACAAGGTTATCCATCTCTGAAATCAGTACCTGTATGATTAAGCTCGAAATGAAAAGAGTAGTCAGGATGGGTCCAGGCCGGGTTGTGGAACTTTCGGAGGCTGCGAAATCGAGGACTTGACAGTTTTGTCGCCCCTCCGCACGTTATGCGGCCAATTGCGATTCATTCTGGGTGTGTACGTGCCAATTACGGACCATTAATGGGAAAGAATCTTGTCATTGTCGAGTCGCCCGCAAAGGCGAAAACGATCAATAAAATACTGGGGAAAGACTTCGTCGTCCGTGCCTCGATGGGGCATGTCCGGGATCTGCCAGAGCGAAAGCTCGGAGTGGACATTGAAAACGGATTCGAACCCGAGTACGTGACGATCAAGGGGCGGCAGAAAGTCCTCAAGGAACTCGCGGCGGAAGCCAAAAAGGCCGATGCCATCTATCTGGCCCCGGACCCGGACCGAGAAGGGGAGGCCATTGCCTGGCATCTCAAGATGGCCCTCGTCAAGTCGGTCGAGGACGACAAGCTCTACCGGGTCACCTACAACGAGATCACGGCCGCGGCCATCCGGTCCGCGTTTGAGCATCCGTCTCGGATCGATATGCACCGTGTGGATGCGCAGCAGGCTCGACGGGTGCTGGACCGGATCGTTGGCTACCAGGTCAGCCCGCTTCTCTGGCGACGGATCCGGGGCAGCAAAAGTGCCGGACGGGTCCAGTCGATCGCGCTCCGGCTGGTCTGCGAGCGGGAGCGGGAGATTCAGGATTTTAAGCCCGAGGAGTACTGGATCCTTGGGGCGAACCTCCGGAAGGAGGTGGACCCGCGGGACCCGTTCTCTGCTCGCCTTGCCAAGGTCAATGACGACAAGGCGGAAGTCGGAAACGAGGAGGCCGCCCGAAAGATCCTGGCGGATCTGGAATCGAGCCGGTTCAAGGTTTCCAAGATCGTCAATCGCCAACTGAGTCGGAAAGCTCCGCCTCCTTTTATTACCAGCACCCTGCAGCAGGCCGGATCGAGCCTCTACGGCTTTACCCCAAATCGCACCATGCGCATTGCGCAGACGTTGTACGAGGGTGTTGACTTCGGAGAGGGTCCGGAGGGGCTGATCACCTACATGCGTACCGATTCCGTGTCGATCGCCAAGGGGGCCCAGGATGCATGTCGTGAATTTATCGGAACAACGTACGGAAGCGACCATGTTCCCGAGTCCCCGCCGAGATTTAAAAGCCGGGGCAGCGCACAGGAGGCGCATGAGGCGGTGCGGCCGACGAACGTAACCCGAAGGCCTGACGATCTGGGGTCTGTCTTGAAGCCGGATGAGTTGAAGCTCTACGAATTGATCTGGAAGCGATTTGTCGCCTCCCAAATGGCACCGGCAAGGATTGCCCAGCGGACCATCGAAATTGAAGCTCGGTCCGAGACGGGGGGGGCAAAGCCATCGACCTACCTGTTTCGCGCCACCACGTCGGATGTTGTTTTTCCCGGATACATGAAAGTCACCGGGCAGGACAGGAGAAAATCCAAGGACGGGGAGACAGGCGAAGAGGTGGAAAAGATCCCGCCGTTGGAGGAGGGCGAGTCGATCGAGCACCTGGATTGGATCCAGGAGCAGAAATTCACCCAGCCGCCGCCTCGGTATTCGGAAGCATCGCTTGTTCGTGCCCTGGAGGAAAATGGCGTGGGGCGTCCCAGTACCTATGCGCAGGTGCTTTCGACGATTCAGAGCCGGGAGTACGTGGAAAGGGAAAAGCGAAACCTCATGCCGACCGACTTGGGCATGAAGGTGAACGATTTTCTCGTGGGAAATCTGCCGAACCTCTTTGAGGTGGGATTCACCGCACAGATGGAGGCGGAACTCGACGATGTTGAGCGTGGAAAGGTCGAGTGGACCGGAATGCTGCAGGGATTCTATGACTCCTTTCAGCAGTGGATAGAGAAGACCAAGGGACCTGCCGCCGACAAGCAAACGGTCACCGCGCTGCTTGATCTGGTGGGTGGCGTCCAGGAGTGGGCGCCGCCGGTCAAGCGCGGCAAGAGAACCTATAGTGACGAGGAATTTACCGCTTCGGTTCGAAAGCAGTTTGACGAGGGAAAGAAGGCCATATCGGGACGACAGGTCGACGCCCTGATAAAGCTCGTCGCACGGTACCGGGACCAACTCCCCGGAAATGTCGGAGAGACTGTGGAGGAACTTGGGTTCGGGGACGCATACAAGGCTGCAACCGCCCCGGTGGAACCTCCTCGCGAAAACACCATTCGCAAGTTGGAGCTGTTGAAGGCAGTCCAATTCGAGGAGCCCAGGCAGGTCGGCAAGCGCACGTACGACGATGCACAATTTTCCTCCTCACTCCGGGAACAGGTTGAATCAGGCAGGCGCCTCAGCGATAACCAGCTTCGATACCTTGACCGGCTGGTGCTTAAATACGCCGAGCAGGTGCCGAATTTCGAAGAGGTCGCGAAGGAGCTGGAATTGAACGCGGAAGAGGCTGGACCCGACAATGAAAGCGGTCCGATCCTTGAATTGCTCACGAATATTTCGGAATGGAAGCCGCCGGTGCAGCGTGGGAAGCGTGAGTGGGACGACCACAAATTTTTCGACTCCCTCAAGACGCAGTTCGAGCAGAAAAAGGCGCTCTCCATTAAGCAGCGGTCGTCGCTGAAGAAAATGTGCAAGCGGTACGCGGAACAGATTCCTGAGTACGAAAAGCACGTGGAGGCTCTGGGGCTCCCTCCGCCTGGAGCGGCA
>CAZTAB010000501.1:0-8015 GCA_964611475.1 uncultured Verrucomicrobiota bacterium
AACGCCTCGGGAACCTTCGCTGACACCGAAACATTCGAATGGCACCGCAAAGCTGAAATCCATGCACTGCGGGAAGAAGTGGCTGAAGTCGTCACACGGATGGATGAAAAGCGCCAGGCCGTGCAGAAAGGGGACGGCAAGAGCCCGACGCGAATAATCACTGCCGAACAACTGGGGCGCAGGCCTGAGATAGAAACTCATATAAAGCCGCAGCGAAAAGGCGAGGTAGGTGCGGAACGAGTTTCCATCCGGGTCCGGCTGAAAAACAGGGAGCCAAGAGTTGATTTCGAAAGATTGACTCAGCATGTGTTCGCAATAGCTCGCCATCCATATTTCAGCGACCAGTATCGGATGCTGATCAAGGAGTCGGACCCCGTCTCCCTTCCCTCCGGCGGCGCATACGAATTCACAACCAGGACAACGTCCATTGAGACGGACAGCATCCCGAATGGTCATCTAAAGTTTGTCGATTTAGGATGGCTTCTTCTTCTCAAGGATCATGCTGGAGGCATTCTTCTCACAAAAAGTTCCTGGCCCGTTCTCAGGGAACACTCGGCGGACATAGAGAAGGTGGCTGAAGGCTCCGATTTCACGTTGTAGAACCAAGGTTCTGCCAGCAGAGCATTCAAATGAATCTCGAAAACTCGGCGAATCCCTTCCCGGAAATACCCGGCTTCAAAATTTTGGAAGCCATTGGAGACGGCGAATCCGGCACGGTATACAGGGCACGCCAGACGTCCCTTGACCGGCCTGTCGCCATCAAAATACTGCGCCCAGATCTGGCGACAAACCCGCAGGGGGTCGAACGGTTCCAGGAGGAATGGAAGTGCTCCGCTGCGTTGAAGCACACCGGAATTGTCGCCGTATTCGAAGCCGGGGAACATCGGGGCCTACACTACTTCGTGATGGAGTTTGTAGAAGGCATGAGCCTCTCTGAATTTATCTCGGCTGGATCAACAATGGATGATGAAACAGCCCTTGGGGTTATCAGCGCCGTGGGTTCCGCGTTGAACCATGCGTTGCAGCGGGCTGGGGTCACACACGGAAACCTCAAGCCATCCAACATCATCCTCGAGGCGGACGGAACAGCAAAAGTGACAACTTTTTTCGGCGCCGGAAAATCCGTCAATCCATATCTTTCGCATACCGGCAACGCGACCTCCCGCGTGGGCAACGACATTCACGCGCTGGGATCCATCATCATGCATTCGATCACGGGCGTTGGTCCGGGGCAGGAACTTCCTGTACGAACTTCATCCGTAGCCGACCTGGCGTACGCCATGATGGCCCCTCGGGACGGACGAAGCCTGCGGACATGGAATGAGGTCGTACAGGAAGTGACTGAGCTGCTGTCTGGTCGCGCCTCCCAAGAGCTCCGTCGACCTAACCCGGCACGGGCAAAGCCCGCAACCGACGCAAAAAAGGAAAAGCAGACTGAAAGAGCGCCTCACAAAGCCGCCATACGATCACCGGTACAACGCGGCCCAGCCGTCCGGAGGAATCAGAAACGGAGGTCGGCCGACCGGATCGGTGTCGCGGTGGTGCTCCTGAGTGTCGGCACCGCGGGTGCCTACCTGTGGACGCACTGGTCCGGGCCAGCACACCCGAAATCCACGGGCTCATCCCTGCAGGAAAACTTCCCTGCCAGCCCCGGGAAAGCCGCGGGAACCTTGGCTCACGAAAAACCGTTGCCAACAAATCCATCTTCCCCCGAAAACATCGAGTCTCCAGAGGCCGGAAACACCCCGAGGGGCGAAATACTACTGGAACCACGGGGCTATCATCACCGACCAGCCGCCACGGAACGCCAACTGGAAGCCTATTCGGAATACCTCCGGACAATGTCATCCGTCTTTCGAATGATCAGCCACCGCAAATACGCCGACGCAGACGAGACGGCAAGGAATTGGCTGCGAATGAATCCAAGTTGCGAGTTTTCCGATGCAATGCGGGAATGCCGTACCCGCATCGATCGGATCCATACACTCCCGACCCTATTTTTCGAAAAACGCCAGGATCTCGTGGGGATGTCCATCCGCAAGGGTGTCATTAAATCCGCGGGCAGCGATGAGATCATGGTCTTCGAAGACCGGGGAGCGGGAAGCTCCTCCACTCGCATCGGCACCGATTCCCTTAGCGACCGTGAGTACATGATGCTCCTCAAACGAGCCGATCCAGATCGGTTTTTTCAGCACGGTTTGATCTATCGCCTCTCCCGCGGTCAATTCGAGGAAGGAAGACAGTTGCTGCAGAAGATCCCGCCCTTGGGAAAAGATGCGGCATCGCTGCGCGCCTGGCTCAATGACTGGGAATCCCTCAACAAAAATATCCGGGCCAGCCAGGCATTGGATGCTATCGCCGCCCACGTTGAACAGGAAAACTTCATCCGGGCCCACCAGGCAATGGTCGAAGCAATGGACACCTATCGCGACACCAAAATGTTCACCCATATTCGGAGGGACGAAATCCGTCGTCTGAGCACGAAATTACTCCAGGCCCCCTTTGACCGGACAGCCAAAAACAATTCCCCCCAGGGCAAGCCGGCAGACGGACGGCCGGATTCCGAGCCATTCCTGACCAGGATCTCCGAACTGGGACAGCTGCCCAAAATCGACGTGAAGGTGTGCCGGATGAAGAATGAAAAATCCGGCCCCTGGCGGCGTGCCCGGCACACCCTAGACGTAGAATTAAGGGTCACGATCAAAAACAGGGAAATTCACACGGGGTTCCATAATTTCAAACTGGAAATTTACGGCGTGGCCGAGGATCTCAACCGAAGGGGGCGCTTCAAGCTGGTCATTAAGGAAAGCGAGACGTTCTCCCTTCCGATCCGGGGAGAACACAACTTCACGACGAAATCCGTGCACCTACAATTCCGGGACTACGGGAACTATGAAAGTGGGTTCAAGTATTACGGATACCTTTGCATGATGTTGGATGGCGATGGAGAAATGGTGTTAGTCAAATCTTCAAAAACCAAGCTGGAGAGGAACCAGGATCAGTTCCTAGAACTGAAGGAAAGCGGTCAATTTTCCATGTAAATGGGTTTCGAATAACGCAGGGCGATCGTTCACCAGCCCTCGCATGCATGCCCGCCGCCGATTTTCCTTACCATTTTCAGCGAAGCACAACGAGAATGAGACCGTTCCCGGCCTGAGTTACTCCACTTCGTCAGGCAATTCCTGACGGAGATATACATCCCGAAGCTGCTGGTCATCCACTATGGACGGCGCGGCCATCATCAGGTCCATTGCCTTCTGGGTCTTGGGGAACGCGATGACCTCACGAATCGATTCGCAACCAGCCATCAGCATGGCGATCCGGTCCATTCCAAAGGCGATTCCGCCGTGTGGCGGTGCCCCATAGGTCAGCGCGCGAATCAGATGTCCAAACCGGGCATCGATTTCCTCCCCGGGCATGCGGAGCAGATTGAAAATCTTTGTTTGCACTTCGTGGTCGTGGATTCGAATACTGCCACCCCCGATTTCGGTTCCATTGAGAACCAGGTCGTACGCCAGGGCACGGGCCTTCTCCGGCTCACTGTCCAACAGAGGGAGATCGCCCGGATGAGGTGAAGTAAAAGGGTGGTGCATCGGAGTCAAATTTCCATCCCCGGTTTTTTCGAAAAGGGGAAATTCCGTAACCCATGTGAAGGCAAACTGATCCGGCGGAATCGCATTCGCCGCCTCGGCCGAGAGCAACCGCAGCCGCCCGAGAACCTCGTTCACTACGTGAAGTTCGCCAGCGCCAAACAGAACAAGATCTCCCGCCTCAATATCAAGAACTTCACACAAGGCTGACCTCTCGGAGTCGCTGAAATACTTCACGATGGGAGATTTCCAGCCGCCGTCCTCCTGCACGCGAATGTACGCAAGCCCCCCCAGTCCGCCCTCCTGTGCAATGGCGGTCCAGCGATCGATCACTCCCGCCGAGACTGAACCCAGGCTTTTGGCGTTCACCGCCTTCACCGTGCCTCCCTTGCCCAGGATGTTAGCGAACACCTTGAATCCCGTCCCTGAAAACACTTCCTCCAGATTCGTCAATTCCATGCCGAACCGGAGATCCGGCTTGTCGCTGCCATACCGATTCATGGCCTCAGCATAGTTCATCCGCGCAATCGGAAGTTCAGGAATCGGGTGGCCGGCAGCCTTCATGATGGAGACCATCATGCCATCGATGACTTCGTACAGGTCTTCGGGTGTGATGAAAGACATCTCAATGTCAATCTGGGTAAATTCCGGTTGCCGATCCGCGCGAAGGTCCTCGTCGCGAAAACAGCGGGCAATCTGAAAATATCGGTCGATTCCCGCGACCATCAGAAGTTGCTTGTATTGCTGTGGGGCCTGCGGCAAGGCATAGAAGGCACCCGGGACAACCCGACTCGGAACAAGATAATCCCGAGCGCCTTCCGGTGTGCTCTTGCTCAGAATCGGCGTCTCGACCTCAATAAATGCGGCGCCATCCAGATAATTCCGGACTGCCTGCACCAGCTTGTGTCGAAGCTTTAGGTTTCGAATCATCTTCTGCCGCCGCAAATCCAGGTACCGAAACTCGAGGCGCAGGTCTTCGCTCACACGCTCCGCCTTGTCGTCGTCCAGCGGAAACGGCGGAACTTCACTGGGATTTAAAATCCGGATCTGTTTCGATCGCACTTCAATTGCCCCGGTCGAAATTTTCTCGTTCACCATGTCGGAGGGCCGCGCCTCGACCTCTCCCTCAATCTGCAGCACATACTCGCCCCGAGTGCTTTCGGCAATCTTGAAAGCCTCCTCGGAATCCTGCGGATCGTAAATGACCTGGGTGATGCCATAGCGGTCCCGGAGATCGATGAAGATGACCCCGCCATGGTCACGTACCGTCTCCACCCAGCCGCACAGGCAGACTAATTCCCCGACCTGTGACGCCCTCAGTTCCCCGCATGTATGGGTTCGTAGTTTCATTTTGTCACCGGCTTGATTTTCTCCGAAAAAGGGGGGCTTCTTGTAGAAAAGCTGGAAACTCTACACAGGAGGGGAAGGAGAAGCAAGCCTTAGGAAATGATCCGGTCCGTCTCCAGTTGCTCCATTAATCCGGGCATTTCAAGAGTTTCCTGGGTCCCTTCCCTCATATTTTTCAGCTCGAAGGTGCCTTCGCTCAATTCGTGTGCGCCCCGGATCACCACCCATTCGGCACCCAGCCGGTTGGCCGTTCGCAACTGCTTTTTTATATTGCGCGGCCTCAATTCTATTTCGCAGCTCATCCCGCGCAAACGGAGGGTTTGCGCGAGAACAAGGTTGTCCCGCAGCGCAGACGGGTGCTGGGTCGCGATATATACCTGCACGCGCCGGTTCAGGCCGGCAGGAACGCTTCCGGTCGCCTCCAGCGCCATAATCACCCGTTCCACGCCCATCGCAAAACCCACCCCCTGGACACACTTTCCACCAAAATCGAACCGGTAACGCCCGCCTCCGCACAGTGCATCCTGCGAACCCAGCTTGGCGTGAAGAATTTCCCATACCGTGTGTTCATTGTAATCAAAGCCCCTGACCAGTTCCGGGGAAAGACGCGCGTCGATGTCGAGGTGGCACAGCAAATCCATCACTTCGGAAAGGTAGGCACGGGAGGATTCACTCATCAGGTCGGAAATCGGAGGAAGCCCAGCCACGAGGTTTCCACAGCTTTCGTTCTTGCAGTCTAGAACACGCAAAACGTTGGTCTCCAGGCGTTCACGACAGTCTCCACACAATTGGCCCAGCAGCGGGGTCAATTCGCGGCGCAACCCTTCCTGCACTGCGACCCGGTCCCTTTCGTCGCCGAGGGAGTTTACTTTCACTTCATACCCGTCGAGCCCCCAGGCTTTGAGCAGGTGAAGTTGAAGTGCAATGCATTCCGCATCGGCCACCGGATTGGGTTCCCCGATGGCCTCCGCTCCAATCTGATGAAATTGTCTCTTGCGACCGGCCTGCGGGCGCTCCGCTCGAAACATCGGGCCAAGATAATAAAGCCTAGCGGCGGCCAAGTCGGGCCCGCCCCCTACAATAACCCGCATCACGCCCGCCGTCCCTTCGGGACGCAGGACAATGTCGCGCCCCCCACGATCCTCAAAACGGTACATTTCTTTCTGTACCACATCCGTCGTGTTCCCCAAGCTTCGCACAAAAAGGTCGGAACGCTCAAGAACAGGAGTGCGGACCTCGTCAAAGCCGTATCTCTCGAGCAGCGCGCGCGCTATCGATTCGACATGCTGCCACAGTCGGATGTCCGGCGGCTGAAGGTCGGACATTCCGCCGAGGGGTTGATATTGCTCGGAAGCCATCTGCCTTGTTTCCGCCTCACCGCAAGGGCGCACCGGAGAAAAGCGCCATGTATTTTACCTGTGCGGGGCGGAGGAGGGATTGGTCAGTCTTTGGTCACAAGCTGCCGCATGATTTTCCCCGGCTTAAACTTGACCACTCTACGTTCAGGAATGGTGACCACCTGATCCGGCTTGCTCGGGTTGCGGCCCACACGTTGCTTTCTCGTTCGCACCTCGAAAACTCCAAAATTCCGGAACTCGACCGTTTCGCCTCGGGCCAGACTTTCTACAATGTAGTCGAGGGTCTTTTGCATTACAGCAAAGACGTCCTGCTGCACCATTCCTGTTTCGTTTGAAATCCGGACGACCAAGTCGCGTTTTGTCATCTCAGTAGCTCTCCTGTGATCCTGCCAACCACTCCGAAACGAACCATCCCCTCCAGACTTGCAACCGCATCACTCCGTGAGGCATGCTTAAACTACCGTGCGGTTTACGCACGACACCCGGCATCATTGAGCCGGGCGCACTGCCTGGTCAAGGGCAAAGGCAAACTTCCTGATGACAGGGAGATAGCCTTGACGACCTCTGGCCGTCCGCGTTACGCCACCGGCGTGGCGCTCGGGTTTGAAAGAACCCTCCCCGCAGCCTGTACAAAGGGGCTGATTTTTTTCATCAGGTCGGCAAAATCGACGGGCTGCAACTGTTGATCACCGTCGCTCAAGGCCATCTCCGGCTCCGGGTGCACCTCGATCAGTAAGCCGTCAGCGCCCACCGCAATCGCGGCGCGGCTAAGAGGATCAATGAGGTCCCAACGTCCCGCACCATGACTGGGATCGGCCAGCACCGGCAACCGCGATTCAAGTTTCGCCACGCCGATCGCGCCGAGATCAAGCGTGTTCCGGGTCGCGGTCTCGAATGTGCGGATGCCGCGCTCACATAAAATCACATTGGAATTCCCCTGCTTTGCTATGTACTCGGCGGCAAGCAGCCATTCCTGGATTGTGGAAGCGATCCCGCGCTTCAACAGAATCGGTTTGTGCGTGTCCGCAGCAGCCTCAAGCAGCGCATAGTTCAACGCGTTCCGCGCGCCGATCTGGAGCACGTCGGCGACTTCGCAAACCGCGTCGATATCGCCCTCCTTCACGAGTTCCGTAATGATCGGCAGGCCGCTCGCCTCCTTCGCGATCTGCAAAAGACGCAATCCCTCCCGGCCCAGCCCCTGGAACGAATAGGGGGAGGTTCGCGGTTTGTAGGCGCCGCCTCGGAAGAGGGTCGCCCCCGCGTCCCGCACGGCAACTGCGGTCTGGACAACCATTTCCTCGTTCTCGACAGAACACGGTCCGGCGACCACGTGCAGGGTTTCCCCGCCGATCTCGACACCTTCCGCAACCTTTACGACTGCGGACTCTGGATGAACCTCCCGGCTGATCAGCTTGTATTTCTTCTGAACAGGCATCACATGGTCCACGGGCGGGAGGTGGCTCAACGGCTCCAGGCTTGCATTGACCGATTCGTCCCCGACCGCCGCAACCACGGCGCGCACTTCGCCCTGGATCGTGTGCGGCTGATAGCCCAGCTCGCGGACTCGCTCTTCCACCCCCCGGATGTCTTCCTCGCTCGCGCCTATTCGCATCACAATTATCATCGGTTTTCCCTTTCAAAAAAAAGCCCCGGCAGGCGCCGGGGCGGAAGCAACATAGTGAGTCCTGTCGCTACGCTCCCGGCGTCCGACGGGAACTAA
>CAZTAB010000502.1:0-7839 GCA_964611475.1 uncultured Verrucomicrobiota bacterium
ATGGTCTTTTCTGCCGTGTCGACCTTCGTTCCCGCCATGAGTTTCTTTTTATCAAGCTCTTTACAGGCCGAGTACTGGCCGACCGCGGCGATGGCGAGCCCACAACGAATCTCGTGCTCCGAATCCCGAACGAAAGCGGGCATGCTCCTTTCGTCGCCCACATCTTCCGGGATGGTCTTCACGCAGGGCAGGATCAGGTCCTCGCCTTCCTTCCTGCAGCGAATGGGTTGCACGTTGTACTGGAAATCAATGCCCTCCTTGATTGCGCCCTCCAGCTCGTCGCGCCGCGCGGGAATCTGGTTGGCGCCGCGGCGATAGAGAACCTTCACATCCTCGCAACCGGGGAGGCGTTTCGCGACCCGGCACGCATCCATGGAGACATCCCCGCCGCCGATGACGACCACCCTTGAGGGCATGGGCGGTCGTTCCCCTCCATTGATTCGGCGCAGATAACTGACCCCGTCGACGAACTCCGCTGCGTCGGATCCGGGGATTCCCATCTCCTTGCCCCACCAGGCGCCGATGGCGAGGAGCACGGCGTCGTGACGTTCCTTTAATTCGTCGAGTGCGACGTCTTTGCCGAGTTCACAATTCAAGTGGACGTGGATGCCCGGGCAGTGGCCCAGAATGCGGTTCATGTCCTCCTCGATGATACCCTGAGGAAGGCGAAACGCGGGAATGCCCCAGATCATGGTGCCGCCCAGGCGGTCGGTCATTTCGTAGACATGGACTTCATACCCGGCTTCGGCCAGATCCTGCGCCGCGGTCATTCCAGCTGGCCCGCTGCCGACGATCCCCACGGTTTTGTCCTGGGTGACCGGCGCCTCGGGCAGGTGAAAATGGGGCCCCAGTTTATCCATTACGAATCGTTTCAGGTTTCGGATGGCGAGCGGCCCATCGCTGTCGGTGCGACGGCAAGCGGGTTCGCAGGGCGCGTCGCACACCCGTCCACACACGGAGCTGAAGGGGTTGGTCGCGGAGATGGCCTCCAGGGCTCCCTCGTAGTTCTCCTCCCAGATGTAGCCGATGTAGGAGGGCGCATCGGTTCCAATGGGACACGCCACCTGGCAGGGGGCCGGAACGAAGTTCGGAAGGGCCGAATCATCGTCCTGGTCCAGCGGTGGGGGGAGGCGCCTACTCATGGCAGTGCTCCGGAGCGCGGTTGCATTTGCGACCATACCCGATTGAAGGGCTCTTCCTGCCGACGGTACTCCGGTGCATACGGCAGGCGGGTGATCCGGGCCGCTTCGGGGGTCAGCGCGACGAGGTCGTCGCGGTCCAACTCCCGGAAGTCGTGGTAGCCCATTCCCTGGACGATCGCGGCTAGCTGCCAGCGCAGGTTTTCTAGAAAATGGTGGACATGCAGCGCTTCAACGGGGGTCTGGTAACGCAATACATGTTCCGGGTCCTGGGTTGCAATGCCCACGACACAGGTGCCGACGTGGCATTGCATGCATGCAATGCAGCCGCCGGCAATGATCGCGGCTGTTCCCACGGCTGTGACATCGGCGCCGAGCGCCAGAGCCTTGGCAATGTCCACGCCATCCTTCAGCCCCCCCATCAGCGCGATGGGGATCTCGCCGAACCGTCCAATTTCCGTAAGCGCGTCCACCGCCTCCTGGATTGCGGGCAGGGTGGGGATCCCAACGTACTCCAGGACCTCGGAACTCGACGCGCCGGTAGAGCCCTGCGACCCGTCCAATTCCACGAAATCTGCACCCGACTTCAATGCAATCTTGATGTCGTCCCGGACACGTCCTGCGCCGAGCTTGAGGGAGACCGGAAGCCGGTAATTCGTTGCTTCACGGAACTCCTGGATCTTGATCACGAGGTCGTCTGCGCCGAGGATGTCCGGGTGCCGGGAGGGGGAACGAAGATCGATGCCTTTTGGGATGCCCCGGATTTCCGCAATCTCCCTGGTTACCTTCTTTGCCATGAGCTGTCCGCCGAACCCGGGCTTGGCCCCCTGGCTGATGTAGATTTCCAGCGCATTGGCGCGCAGCATGTCGTGGATGTTCCATCCGAGGCGTCCGCCGAGGCACTGCAGGATGATCTGGTCGGCCTCCTTGCGTTGCTCGTCGGTAAGCCCGCCTTCACCCGTATTTTCCGAGATGCCGGAAAGGCGCGATGCAATGGCCATGGAGACCTTGGTCGACTTGCTGAGGGCGCCGAAACTCATTGGGGCAATCATGATCGGCATACTCAGTTTCAAGGGCTCGGCCCCGTTCTTGTCGCCGATCGTGGTTTTTAACTCGACCTTCCGGAGTAGATCGGGATCCTGGCCCGCCTCCGAGAGATCTTTCTTGAAGGCGAGATCGGAAAAATGCGGAAGGAGGCGGCCGGCGCCGTAGCCACGGATTCGGTAGCGGCCAATCTTCGACTTGATGTAGATGTCCTCCTGAACCTTTCGGTTCCAGTAGTCCACTTTCCCCGAAAACGCAAAAAAAGGCATGGGGCGGACGCGCTCTTCGCTTGTCTTGTAGGTGAGAGAGGTCCCGGCATTGACCACCTTCGAGAGGGCTCCCTTGAAGGGAATTTCGTGCTTGTCCAGGAATGAGAGCACGCTTTCCTGCTCCGACCCGGAGGCGTCGACCTGCATGGCGTCGTGGCCCAGGGACTGGATTTCACCACCAACGTAGATTTCGCCCGCGATCATGTCCTCGCCGAGCTTCTCGCCGGATTTGCCCAGGATAATGATGCGGCCCCCGTACATCATGTAGCCCGCCATGAAATTGGCGTTTCCTACGCAGCAAAGGGTGCCGGCGTTCATGACCTGGCCCGCGCGCGAGCCAATGTTTCCGTGGACAACCACCTCGGCACCCCGGATGGCGACCGCCGGAATGGCGCTGGCGTTTCCCCGGACTACAACCGAGCCCTGGTACATGTTGTCGGCCAGGCCCCAGCCCACGTTTCCGTCGATCTCAAAGTGCGGGGTGTCGGTAAGCCCCGCGCAGAAATACCCGGCAGAGCCCCGGATGTGAACACGAACCGGGTGGACTAGGCCCACGCCGACGTGGTGGCGCGCATCGGGGTTCAGTACCTCGATGTCATTTCCATCCGAGGCCGCCTCGCGCATGAGGCGATTGCCCTCGGTGACGGAGAGCGAGGAGAGATCTATTTGAACCATGTCCGGAAGGTCCCCGGCAGGGGCTCGGTTGTTTCGACCGCCGCGCCGGGAAACAGGCGGTTCAACGACACTTCCTCCGAGGCGATGGCGACAATGTCGTCCCCCTCGTACATGACCATGGGCTTTGCGGCGAGATGATCCTTGGCGTATCCAATTTCGTCGGCGGTTGAAACGAGGAAGGAGAACGTGCCGTCCAGCTCCTTGATGCTGGCTTCCAGGGCATCGCGGAGGGATGCTCCATGCTTGAGCTTGTCGGCAAGAAGCACCGCGATCAGTTCGCTGTCGTTGTCCGTCCGGAATTCGTAGTCCCGGCTCTCCAGGGCGCGGCGCATTTAACAGTAGTTGGTGATCTGGCCGTTGTGGACGAATGCGATGTCGGCGAAGCCGGTGGCCCAGAAGGGATGTGCGGCCTCGGGCTGGACATCGGACTCCGTCGCGAGCCGGACGTGCCCGATGCCGTGGCTCCCGGTTGAGGCGCAGACGTCATACTTCGCGTCAACGTCACGCGCGTCTCCCACGTCCTTTATGATCTCCAGGCTGCCGCCGATGGAGACGACTTTTGCACCGTTCTCCAGGGCATAGGCGAAGGGCTGGACCTCCCCCGCATAGGCCACGATCACCCGGTAGTTGGAGGCGATGATTTCCTCCTCGATGATTCTGGCATCGAATTCCTGCAGAATATGGTGAATGCGGGCCACCGCCGCCTCCGCCTGCCCGCCCTCACCAATAATGAAGCGGAGTACGTACGTCGACCGGGTCGCTGCCCCGTACAGGGCGAATCCGGTTGAGTCCTCGCCCCGGTGCTGGCAGCCATACAGCATTTCCACCAGCGCGCGACCAATGTCGTGCTCGCGGGTTGGATCTTTATAGAGGACTCCGGCGATTCCGCACATACTGCTACCCTTTGCTTACTCTAGATATGACGTAATTGTGAGGCAAAAGCAAGATGGTAGCCCGCCCCGTGCAGGCCAGGGAACGGCTGGATTTCCCTTGTGGTGGCGAAGGCCGGTTGTTCTGTCCTGGGGATCAGTAGTACTCCAGGTACCGCTGTATCTCCCAGTCTGAGCCGTGTCTCGAGTACTCGACCCACTCCATGCTCTTGACCTCGATGAATTCGTCGATGATTCCGGATCCAAGCTGGTCGCGAAACAGCGGGTCGGCGTCGAGGGCCGCAAGGGCCTCATGCAGGCTTTGCGGGAGTACGCCGATGCCTTTTTCCCCCAGTTCCTCGGGGGTGTAGTCGTAGTGGTTGATGTTGCTCGGTTCACCTGGGTCGAGCTTCTTCTCAATCCCGTCGAGCCCGGCTGCGACCACGGCCGCGGTGGCAAGGTAGGGGTTGCAGCTTGAGTCGCTCAGGCGCAGCTCGAGCCGGCCATACGGCACGCGCACCATCGCGCTCCTGTTGTTGTCCCCGTAGCAGATGTAGGCCGGGGCCCAGGTGGCGCCGGAGAGAGAGCGCCCGACCACGAGGCGCTTGTAGGAATTCACGGAGGGGGCGACGAGTGCCGTCAGCGCTGGAGCGTGGGCAAAGAGGCCCCCGAGGAAATGGTATGCCATTTGGGACAGGCACAGTTCGCGCTTGTCTGACTCGTCCTCGAAGAGATTGGTCCCCTTGCTGTCTGTCATGGACATGTGCATGTGCATGCCGCTGCCCGTCCGGGTGGCCATCGGCTTGGGCATGAACGAGCAGACGGCGCCGAATTTCCGCGCGATTTCGCCGGCGCCCATGCGGAAGAAAATGTAGCGGTCGGCGGACGTCATGGCGTCGCTGAAGGCAAAATTGATCTCGAACTGCCCATTCGAGTCCTCATGGTCGATTTGGTAGACATCAAACCCCACCTCCTGGAGAGACGTTACCAGCGCCTCGATAAATCCCATGCTGCGCGATAGCCCCTTGTAGTCGTAGCAGGGCTTGTCGAGGACGTCCTTGTCATCGACCGGGGCAACGGACCCATCCTCATTTCGCTTCAGCAGCATGAACTCCGGCTCGAGTCCGGTGTTGAAGGTCCAGCCTTTTTGGGCAACCCGTGCAAGTTGTTTTTCCAGGACGAGGCGGGTGTCGTAAGGCCACCGCTCGTTGTTTACGTACCCATCGCAGACGATCCGAGCGTAGCCGGGCTGCCAGGGGACAAGGGAAAGGGTCGAGAGGTCGCCCCGGGCCATGTAGTCCGGGCTATGGGGCTCCTGGGCCATTCCCCACACGGCGAATCCCGCAAAGCCTGCGCCGTCCGTCAGGATGTCCTCGAAGTGGGCCGCCGGAACACTCTTGGTCTTGGCCACTCCATGAATATCCACAAACTGAGCCAAAACGAATTTGACATCGTTGTCCGTGAGTAGTTTTTTTGCCTCGCTGAGGTTCAATTCGTGCTCCTTGTCGTCAGTTCATGTTCTTGCCAGTGATTCGGCTTTCTTCATAATCCCGTCGGGGGGAGATGAGCTGCATCATTGTTTTTTATTTGTTTTCCCCGCCTCGGATGCTCTCCAGCCCGACGGGCATTCCGCCCAGATCATTGACGATTTCGAGCAATGTCGTCCATAGATAAATCCCGTACGGTGCCGCGCACCAGATGCGGGCGGAGAACTGCCCCTCCTCCTGCACCGTCATCAGTATGCAGGATACGCCCGCCACCCGGCTTAACACGACCTTCCCGACGGGCTCGGAAAAATTGACACCGCAGGTCTGGGCCAGCACCGTCGCCGCGTTGCGGCCGCACAACAGGAACCCGGCATCCTGCCGGATCACGGGGTAGACGCCCGGCTGCGGGACGAATGTCTCGACCATGTGCTGCACACGTTCCGTGGAGAAACCGTCTTCCAGGAAGAATTCCCGGAGCCCTGTTCGGATGATCCGGCCGCTCTGCGCTTCAAGGGAGTGCCAGCCGTACACCTCCCCGGGCAGGGAGAGCCCGGCCGCGGAGAGCCATGCGGGCGCCGCGGCTCCTTTGAGGCCGAATTTCGGTAGCACGCTCAGGTCTGCCAGCGCGAGTTCGCCCACGGCCTCCGCCTCCTCCCGGGGAGTCCGGAAATATTTTGGGACCTCCATGTTCCGCCATTGGCCCCACGTGGGGTTCAGGGAGGCGATTGCGGCGTGGACGGGGCTTTGGCGGGGGTATGGCATGGAGGGTTTTCGCTCAGTTCATCCTTGATTCTGTTTTTGTTTTTCCCCTGTCGGGTCATGGAAGGGAATCTCTACCACCTCGGCCTCGATTTCCTCTCCTCCATCGACACGAATCCGAATCATGGTCCCCGGTGCCGATTGCGTGGGCCTGACGTACGCCAGGCCGATGGGGTGCCCCAGGGTCGGGCTGTCGGTGATGCTGGTTACGCGCCCGGCAATGTCCGGGCCGTCCAGTACGAGATGGCACTCGCTGGGGAGCGGCGTGCCGGGAGGCAGCCTGAATCCCACCAATTCCCGGTCCAGTTCTTTTGCATGCATGATCTCCAGCGAGCGCTGGCCGACGAAGAATGGCTTTTTCATTTTCAGGGTCCAGCCGAGGTCGGCCTGGCGGGGGTGGGTCAGGCCGTCGGTGTCCTGGCTCACGATAATGTGTCCCTTTTCCAAGCGCAGCAGGCGTTGTGCCTCGACTCCGAACGCCGCAAGCTGGTGACCCCTGCCGGCCTCCATGAGCGCGTTCCAGACGTGGAGGGCGCCCTCGTAGGGGACATGAATTTCGCAACCGAGTTCACCCACGAACCCCACCCGGGTTAATCGGGCCGGCACCTCCGCCACGGTGCCTTCCCGCATGGAAAGGTAGGGAAAGGATTCCCGCGACAGGTCAATGTTCGTCAGCGGTTGGAGCAGTTTCATGGACTTTGGGCCGGCGAGATTCATTGCGCCATAGGAGCCCGTGAGATTCATGAGTGTCACGTCGTGGCCCCAGAGGAGAGCCCAGCGCTGCATCTCACGGTAGACCGCATCGGAGCCCGATGTTGTGGTGCTGACATAGAACCGATCCTCCGCGAGGCGAACCAGGACCCCGTCGTCGATGACGACCCCGCTTTCGTCGCAGGCAACCCCGTATCGCGACATTCCCACCTTTAATTTTGTGAAGAGCCCGGTATAGAGCCGCTCGAGAAACGCGACTGCGTCGGTGCCGCTGACTTCGATTTTTCCCAGCGTGCCCAGGTCGATCAGGCCCGCACCGTTTCGCACCGACAGCACCTCGTTGCGAATGCATTCCTCCCGCGACATGCCGTCGGCCTGGTAGTACTCGGGGCGAAGCCAGTCCCCGGCGTACATGAACTTTGCCTTGTGTTCCTTGTGCCAGGCGTCCATCGAGGTCCTGCGTCGTGGCGTGAAGGTTCGCCCGGCGAGGATCCCCATCGGCACGGGCGTGGAGAAGGGGCGTGCCGTGGTGGTTTGTCTTCCGGCCAGGTCCTCTCCCCGCAATCGGGTCAGAATTTTCAGGGCGAGCACGTTCCCGTGGCTTCCCTGGCTGGGCCCCATGCCGGCGGTGGTGTAGCGCTTCATCAACTCGCTGTTGTCATACCCCTCCTGGAAGGCGTTCTTGATGTCCTTGACCTGGACGTCCTCGTCCAGGTCGACAAAGTCCTTGCCTCGAGGGTGGGGGATGACGGGGAACTCGTGGGAGTGTCGCCGCGGATCGCGCGCGGGTCGCTCGATGCCTGGGGTGTCCAGCCCCAGCGAGGCGGCCGCTTCGGCTCCCGCCGCGCTGCCGTCGCGCAATCTTGCCTGGTAATCATACACCCCG
>CAZTAB010000503.1:0-1580 GCA_964611475.1 uncultured Verrucomicrobiota bacterium
GGTGGGTCCGGGTCCGGCATGATGCCCACCAGCCTGAAGAGCGCGTTTCTCCAGATGCTGGAGGAGGCGTCCGGATTGGAGCGAGTTTATGATGATTCCGTTGCCGTTACAGGAGGGGCGCTGTCGGTGCTGACGATTCCGGTCGACGACACGGATCTCTCGGAGGCACTCTTCTATGTCGCGTGGAATGACCCGTCCGTCAACCCGGTCGTCCAGCTTTACGACCCGTCGATGAACGTGATGGAGGCCACCGCGGACGTAAACAGTGACAGGACTCACAAGGTCTATCACTTTACAGGCGGACTGCCAAACGCCGGCAACTACACCATCCGTGTCGATCCAGCAAAGTCCGGCGAAGTGATTTTTGGCCTTCTCTGCCGGTCGTACAAGGACTTGAAATTGGATCTGGTTTTCTCGCAGATCAGACGGGGAAGCGTGAACCGCTCTAATGACAAGCGGATGGGCTACGAGGCTGGTCTTCCTGTTACGATTGTCGCACTCGTTACCGATCGCTCCGGTCCGGTGCGGAATGCGAGTGTTCGTCTTTCCGTGACGCGGCCGGACGGCACCGTCGCTTGTGGCCCACTGAACCTGTTGGATGACGGGAGAAGCGGCGACGGTGAACCGGGCGATGCTGTGTACGGTGCGGTCTATACCGATACATCCCAAGCCGCGAGGCCGCTTGCTCGAACCGATGACCTGGACTCCAACCAGCCGAACCCGAGATCACAGCGCGGCACCTACCTTGTCAAGGTGACAGCCGGCGGCACCTCAAACAGGGGAGATGGCTTCACCCGGATTGAACATGGTGCCTTCACTGTGTATCAGCCGCACGAGAGCGATTTCGATCAGGATGGCATGCCCGACCCCTGGGAGCGGCATTATGGTACCGACGTACGCCATGCCGATGGTGGGAACGATCCGGACGGCGATGGGCTCAACAACATCCAGGAATTCGAGAGCGGAACTCACCCGTTCAATGCCGACACCGATCATGGCGGAGAGGTAGACGGTTCAGAAGTTGCTTCCGGGCGGTGCCCCATCAATGCCGTGGATGATCTACTGCCGACTCCTCTTGACGTCGAAGTCTATGATGATGTCGGGTGCGAGGGCGTTGATATTTTACTGCCGAACGCAAACTTGATCCGGTTCCCGCTGTATGGCTCGTACGAGGCAATGAACATCTACGTCTCCCTGAATCCCGCCGGCCCTTTCAAAACCCTTCTCAAGCGGATAAACCTCAGGACCACCCCCACGGCGAACTACCAGCACCAGGGTTTGACGTCCGGGCAGACTTATTACTATCAGGTTCAGGCGGAAGGCGCCAAAGGTGCCCTTAGCGGTCGCTCGCGCGTGTTCAGCGGAACGCCCTACGCCGATCCTGTGCCACCAAACGGGCGCATCAACATCAATAATGGTTTTGCAAAATCGGATTCCGCCATAGTGCTGGTCACCCTTGAGGAGACGGCCGGAGCATCGAAATACCGCATCAGCAAGAAACCGATCCTCGTTACGGAGCCGCTTAATGCAGTGACTGATCGGTTGATGTACACCCTGGACTCTTCGACAAGTGATCCGGG
>CAZTAB010000504.1:0-17805 GCA_964611475.1 uncultured Verrucomicrobiota bacterium
AACCACGCCGGGCTTTCCGGTGACACGGGCGTACCCGTCCGCCATATGCGTACCGCCCTGCTCATGGCGTACCAGAACTAGATTAATGTCGGTCTTGGTCGTGACGATGGCATCAAAGATCGGGATCGCCGCGCCTCCGGAAAGGCCAAAAATATACTCCACGCCCTCCTGCTCCAAAGTCTTGATCAAGGCCTGAGCACCATCGAGCTGATCCAGAGGACCGTGATCCTCCTCGTGAAGGTGTCGGACCCCGCGCAGGGCAACATCCTTTGATTTCCTTCTATTTTCGCTTGTTGTTGATGCTTCCATAACCAATCTCTTTTCAATTTTTCCCATATAAATGCAAACGTAGAGCATCCGGCAGAATTGTAAAACAAAAATCGACTCAAATTTAATAAACAATGAATAATAATTATACAACTTGACATATAACTACTATATTTATCACAAATAAAGGTTTAAAAATAACAAACATAAAAAAATATGACGAAATAAACACAAACCCCACAGATACGGCATCCCAATAAGTCAAGCTCGCTACAGTCGACAACGAGAACCCCATACCTCGAGACAGGAACCTCGCCTGCAGTTGATGAGAGACGAAGAACCCATGGGAAAACAGGCGATCTGGAGCGGGAGCAGATCCTGACAGAAGAATGGGTGCACATGCTGCACCCATTGGATTGACCACTGTGCCGCCCGGGCCGACTTCGTGTTCCATCGATCCAAGGCCTCGAATCGCTGATTCGCCACATGATGAGTCTGCATTCCGGGCGGGCGGACGATCAGCATATCCATGATCCCCCGGCAATGGACTTCCGGGCTCAATTTCCCTGAGCCCGGAACTGACTGTTTGCGCCCGCTGGCCGAAGAACAGGGGTCAAGCACGGCGGACGGCCATCACCTCCAGGAAACCCCGTTCATGCCCCCCAAAGAATCCAACCAATACCACGATTTTGAGGTTCTAAAATTTGCAGGCATTGCTAATCAGGGAGATTCCATTTTGTAGGTCGAAACGCGGCAGCGCCAAAGGGGCGATCCAGTTCTTGCAAAGAACGGTCGAATAGAGTCGACATGGACGCGCACCTCAAGCGATGTTGAATGAATGAGGCCCATAGCGTGCGACAGTCACAAGCACTTGTAGAGAACATGCGGAGTGGCGGCTTCGCGATCGGGAGCTGGATCAGCACTGTCAGCCCGGTGGTTGCGGAGTTGATGGCGGGAGCTGGATTCGACTTTCTGACCATTGACGCCGAACACTCCATGGCCGACTACCTCCAGGTGCAGCAAATCCTGCAGGGAATTGCCGCTGCAAACCCCGATTGCGCCGGATTGGTCAGGACCCCGGGGCGAGGGTACGACGAGATCAAGCGATACATGGATGCAGGGGCGCAGGGAGTCATCGTGCCGCTTGTCACCCATGAAGACCAGGCGCGCGAGGTCGTACGTGCCGTGAAGTATCCGCCCGAAGGCGAGCGGGGAGTCGGGTACTGCCGAGACAATCAATACGGCATGAACCTGGAAGAACGCGTGGGGTGCTCGAACGATAAAACCTTCGTCTGCATCCAGATTGAACACACCGAGGCAATCCGCCGGATCGACTCGATCCTCTCCGTCACCGGTGTAGACGCGATCATCATTGGACCGTACGACCTGAGCGCGTCGTTAGGGTGCACCGCGGACTTCCACCATCCCGACTTTCTGGCGGCGAAGAAGACGGTGCTGGAGGCCTGTATCCGCCACGGCATCGCGGCGGGAATTCACGTGGTCCAGCCGGACCCGGAACAAATGCTGCAGGCGCACGACGAAGGCTACCGTTTCCTTGCCTACAGCCTGGACATCACCATGCTGAACGCATCATGCCGAGCGGGGTTGCAGACGGTCAGAAGCCGGATTAGCGGATGAACGATCCGGCTTCAGGACCGGCAAACTCCCCGACACTCCGGCCCAACCCCACACGGCACCCTGCCTGTCCCGAAAACAAGAATCGGACCCTTGCCGTGGCTAGGCGTTGAAAAGGAGACCTCCTGCTGCAATTCAGAATGGTCCGCTTGGATCCCGCCTGATAGAGTTTCCATACCCTATGTCGCAAGACCTTCACATCATAGCCTTGGTCCCCATCAAGGAACATAGTGAGCGGATCAAGGGGAAGAACTTCCGCCTGTTTTGCGGCAAGCCCCTGTATCAGCATATCATCCATACGCTCGACCACACGGCGGAAGTGAACGAAATCGTGATCAACACGGACAGTCCCCGGGTCATGAAGGAGGCACCGGGACTGTCGGGCAAGGTAAGGGTAGTCGTTCGCCCGGAAGAAGTACGTGGCGACCACATGAGCATGAACCGGGTGATTCAGCACGACCTGACGCAAACCGACGCGGACGTCTATCTGCAGACTCATGCCACCAACCCTTTGTTGAAGCCTGACACCATCCGGGCCGCCCTGAAACAATTTCTCGAAAACGACGACTGCGACTCCCTGTTCAGCGCGAATCCGTACCGGAGCCGGTTCTATCGAGAAGATGGTTCCGCAGTGAACCATGACCCGGAAAACCTCCTGCGAACCCAGGATCTCCCGGTACTGTACGAAGAGAACTCCTGCCTATACATATTCACCCAGAAATCGTTTGCAAAAAAGGAAAGACGCATCGGGGTGTCCCCGATGATCTACCCCACGCCTGGCATCGACGCGATCGACATCGACGATGAATTCACCTTCCGTATCGCGGAGTTGCTGTCGCTGTATTCCGACAGGGATGTGGACTAAAAACAACGCGGCGTGGGCCAGGAAGGTCGGGCAGGCCCAATGCGATCGCCCCATGGCGATCAGAGGAATCGGCCGCCCTTCAGGCCTACCTTTAATTCAACCTTCGGCCCCAGCCGGCACAGCGTATGCTCGGGAATGTGAACCGGGCTCAACATGCCCACGTTACAATCAACAATCCGCCGCCGCCCACCTCAGGTCAGGGAATGGACACGCACGGATTCTCGAAAGTATCGATCCGCATAAGAATAAAAATCCTCGATGAAATGCTCTATCTCGGGCGTGGGGTAGAAAACGGGAACTTTGAAAGTATCCAGCTTAATTTCATCACCGAACAACATTGATATGTTGAAAATGGCAGAACTAAAAAAGGCGGCCACCGTGTGCGGGCGCCTGTTCGATGCGGCCAGCTCCAGCTCCACGGGGCCGCCCAGGGATCGGACCTCAATGCCCGGCACTGTGGATAGGCGTTCCCTGGTGGAATGCGGCGTTCGCCGATGAGGAACATAAATGATTCTCCTGCCCGAATAGTACTCCATCACCTTCTCCATGACTGCGGCATATTCCTCATCGGTGCAGCAATTCCAGGCCGTCAACCACTCGCCCAGGAAGAACACCTCCTCGGAGTGGGAGGCTTTTTGTATCCGTTCTCGAAATTTCGCATAGGTGTTCTTCTCGACGCGAACCTTCTCGGTGTCCTCCAGGTTGTACGCAGTGTAAAACCGAAGAGGGTCGGGCGCTCGCAGATTCACATTGAACAGGATCCGCCTCATGAAATTTCCAAACACGCCGAAGTAATACTGGCGGCCAAACTTCGGCTTGTCGGCATGCAGGTCATCGTAGAGATGCAGCTGGTTCACGCCCTCTTCCAGGATATATATGTTTTCCGCTTCGGTGGAGTTTGCGAAGTGACGCATGATGGGAGAGCCGAAGTAGCCGATGAACAGGTACTCCAGCTGCGGCAAACTCCTGGCCAGCTGTTTCATCTGGCGCTGACACTGTCTCCCCAGAATTAGTTGTTCCAGTGGAATCCCGAGGAGTTTTTGTAGCGCCACTTCCTGCGCCCTAATTGCCTGAGACCTCCACAAAGATCTGCGCTTCCATCGCAGCCGCACAAGGAGGCGGCGGCGGCCGGTCGGCAACACCCAAAGGTGAGGCCAAGCCTGCTCCTCAGCAAGCCGGCGCATGTGAAACGAATTGGACGCCGTATGGTTGTCAAGCATCACGACGAGGGTCCGGGAAGGGTCACAACCAAAATGGTAGAGCGCCTCGAACGCGTTCAGGAATTGGAGCGGAGTGCCTAGGAGAAACACGCATTGGACATCCTCCGCCCGGATCCCCGTGGTTGATGCGAGGTCGATCGGCTCAGTCATTGGATTCGGACCGGGCATTGGTGTTTGTTTTCACGCCGATACGCCCCGCATAGTCAACACGGTTCAGCAAAAGAGAGATCCCTTGCTCTTGAAAATACTCCTCGACCGCCTTCCTCTGCCCCTGCCACTGACCATAGTCGTCAACAATGAGAACCCCGCGTTCCGACAATAATGGGTAGAGATGCCGCAGCTCATGCTTGGTTGATTCGTAAAAATCAGTGTCGAGACGAAGCAGCGAAATTTCGTCCGGCACCATCCCGGGGATCGTCTCCTCCACCCGACCGGTTACAAAATGAATCCGCTCCCGTGGATATCCTGTGCCGAGCACGGAAGCTTTAACCTTTGCGACATCGACTTTGCACCAGGTTGACGTCTCGTCTTCCGGCTTTTCTTTCCTCAGGACATCAGACGCCGGTGTGCCATCGATTGAAACATCCTTCTCCGATGGGGGAGTCATGCCGGAAAAAGTGTCGTATAAATACAGTTCACGCTCCGTCGAGTTTTCCTGAGCCAGAACGGAGAGTATGGCCATCACCGAACCGCCGCGCCAGACTCCACACTCCACAAAAGCTCCGGGAATATCGTTTCGGACGATATAGCGAGTTGCTTCGATCAACGCAAAGAGCCGCTCCGGACTCGTCATCGTATAGGGACGAACAGAGCGAATCAGCTTTCGATCAGAGTCCGCAAAATCAGGGCCGGATCTAATGACATCCCAACCATGGTTCTGCAGCAATCTCTTGAATGTTCCGACGAGCTTGCTCATTCAGTGACCGTCCTTATAAGCTGTGATGGTCCTGTCGGCGATTCGTGAACTTCGAAATTCCCCGGCCGCCAGCGATTTCGCCGTTGCGGACATTCTTCGCTGATCGTCAGGATCCCGCAGGACTTCGCAAAGAGCCCCGGCAATGGATGTTGCATCAAGGGTTACTACCCGCCCGGCGCCGGCGGTTTCCACTTCAGGAAACCAGCAGTTCTCTGAAATGACGGCGGGAGCACCGCAGGCCAGAGCCTCAAGCAGGGCCATGCTAAACCCCTCGTTCAGGCTGGGAAGGCAAAAACAGGCGGAGCCGGCCATGGCCGAGAACTTCACGGCCCCGTAAAGCGGCCCGGCGATCACAACTCTGTCATCGACGCCCGCCTCCCGCATACGCTCAGCAAACAGCGCTTGCTCCCCCCCGTCGGGGCCAGCAACGACCATGTATGCCTCCGGCAGTTTCGCCGCCGTCTCAATGAATGCCTCCGCAAGGTGCCGGATTCCCTTCTGATAGTGCAGCCGCCCGAGGAAAAGGATATAGGGATGATTTCCCAGTTCGGGAGTCATCCGGCGGAATACATCCGGATCCGGCGGCGGATTGAACTGTTCGATGTCGATACCGTTGGGAATCACTTCCACCCGCGCCGCAGGCTCCGCCGCGTGCACGAACGCCACTTCCGGCTGTGTGTTCGCCTGCACGAAGTACGCATCGCGGATCATCCGCCGCCAGCCGGCGGCCAGCACCAGGGTTTTGGCCGCCCGGTATCGTTTCATCTGCCAGGGATGCAGCATCGAGTGGGGACAAATGGCGTACGGAACGCCCGCAGCACGCGCGGCACGGGATGCGAAGAACAAGGCCGGGCACCAGACGCCGTGCAGGTGCACGAAATCAATATCGGACATGACCGGCCGCAGCGCGCGCATGGTCTTCCGGGCGGTCAGATGCTCCCGGCGCGACAGGTCACCCGGATTGATCACCCGCACGTCCGCAGCGTGCGGCTTCCCCGCGTGCGTCCGCTCAAAGTCCTCCGCCTGGTGAGGTTCGTAATTGCCCAGGATTGAGACCGTGTGGCCAAGTGCCGCCTGAGCAATCGCCAGCTCCATGGCGATAATCCCCGGGCCGCCGATGTCCGGAGCAAGTCCGTGTACTACGTGTAGAATCTTCAATCGCTCTCCAGCATGCTGGAAGAATCTTTCCTTTTTTCGAGCGACAAGCAAGCCCGCCATGCGATCCGCCGGAACGGGCCATGGCGAAAGCAGGCCCACCCGGGCTGGAAACCCAGGCCACGAACGGATTGGTGGTTTCCAGATTGCTCACCATGCGTCCAATGTACCAGACTGTAGGGAGCCATGCCCCGATCAGTTCTTCAGACCCTCGTCCTTGCCGGAAGCAGCCTTCTCATTGCCGCATCCTGCTCCCGGCCAGAAGCGGACGACACCCGGCTTCCATGGATCGACCTGGTCGAGCAGCTCGTCGACCTGGAACGGGCGGCCCGGCTGGATGTCCCCGGCGCGGACATGATTAGTTCCTATGACCGAACCGGGGGAAACAACGATTACAACAACCCAGAAAGGGATGCGGAAAAGGGCTGGTGGGTGTTGGCCGATCTCGAAGGACCCGGCTATGTTTCGCGCCTGTGGACCACCGGCGGATGGAATCTTCGGTTCAAATGGTACATCGACGACATGGGCGAGCCCGTCGTCGACAAACCAGTCAAACCGTTATTCAATGACGGTGGGCTGTTCGTCCCGCCACTCTCGAATCATGAGCAGGGATGCCTCTATTCCTATCTCCCTCTCCCCTACGGTGAAAAATTCATCCTTGCGTCGCAACGCGGCAATACGCAGCCCGGCGGGATGCCCAAGCTGTATTACCAGTTGAGCCGGTGCAGCCTGCCCCCGGCCCACCCGGGGTCCCGGCCCCTGCCCGCTTTGCTGGGGCCGAGGACGCCGCGCGGTTTAAAAAAGTCCGGTCGGTCTGGGTTAACGGAACCTTTGACGACACCCTTCCCCCTCCCGACGAAACCGCGAGCGCCAGCGTCTCGCTAAATCCGCGCGCGTCCACGGAACTGCTGACCATCACCGGCCCGGCAATCGTGCAGCGCCTCCTTGTTCAGCCCGAATGGAATGCGATCGATCATCCAGCGGCAACTCGCCTTCTTCGGGACGTCGTTCTTACTGTGTCGTGGAACGGCTCGAAGAGCCGGAGTGTGGACGTGCCAATCGGCGACTTTTTCGGCAGTTTTTGGCGGCGGCGTGGTTTCAACTCGATGTTCCTGGGAATGACTAACGACACATTCTTCTGCCGTTTTCCCATGCCATTCGCACAATCGGCCCGGATCGCCGCGCGGAATGACGGAGACCTCCCGATGCCCCTCACGATAACCTGCGAATACAGCGTGCTCTCCGCATGGACCGGATCCTTCGGCTACTTTCACGCCATGTGGAATAGGACCGATCCCGGCGACGGAGGCCATCCGCATCCCGTCGCCCGCGTGTCTGGCCCCGGCAAGTATCTTGGCTGCATACTGAGCGCGGTGAACCAGGACACCAGCTGGTGGATTCTGGAAGGAGACGAAATCATTCGCAAATCGGAGGAGTCCGAGGCCAGCTGGCGCGGGACGGGTCTGGAAGACTATTTCAACGGCGGATGGTATTACCGGAACGTCATGGCGCGACCCTTGAGCGGGCTGTTGCACCGATCCCCCTTCCGGACCATTCAGTATCGGTTCCACCTGCCGGATCCCATCCTCTTCGAGCAGGGAGTCGACGTGTCTTTCGAACGCGGCGGGAATCATGACAGCAAAGGCTGGATGGAAAGCGTGGCCTATTTTTACCGGAATGAACCCGGGCCCTCGGGATCCGAATTCAACGATTCGGACCGACAGGCACCGGCGGATCCATTCGACCAGGATACGTTCATGCTCCAGGTGCTCGATCATGAGCGCCTGGGCGATTTCGAAGGTGCAAAGGCCCGGGTGGAGGAGTTCCTCGCGCTGCACCCGGAACACCCGGCGCGAGACATCCTCTTCCTGCGGGTACTCGCGTACGATGAGCGCGCCCGGGGGCACCAAGCAGTACGGGAAAAGTATGAAACCATCGCCGCAGGCAACGGCCCTGCATCCGCGCAGGCGAAACTGCTCCTGTCGATGCACAAGTCCCCGGGCAAGGGCCTGCTGGGAGCGTACTGCAATGCCGCGAGCCGGGTTTTTCTGGACGGCAAGCCGTTGATGTACGTCGATCACCCGGAGGCGCTTGCCGTCCTCCCCATCGACATCTCTTCCGGCGCACACACGCTGGTCGTCGAAGCCACCTGGTCACGCCAGACCCCCTGGATTTACATTCACCTGGCTTCACCCCTCGGCACGATCTCCAGCCGCGCGGACGGCTCCTGGAAATGGGCCAAAAACCCAATAGATAATTTCCATGATCCAGAATACGACGACAATTCCTGGGAGCCCATCCTGCGAAGCTCGAAAGGCCCGCCGGAAGATCCATATTTCAGAGTAACGCCGAATGCATTCGTGGGCTTCCAGTCCGCTGGTGACGGCATGCCCCTGCGTACGGGAGACGACAAAAAAACCCCAATCATTTTCCGCCGGGTGTTTAGGCTCGAGTAAGAATCAGGGTAGGTCCACGGGCCCGTCCCTACCGACTCGCCAACTCCAGCAGCGGTTGCGCGGTTTTCTCCACGACCCTGCCGATATCGAAATTCTGGTGAGCGAGTTGAAGCGACTTCCGGGCAAAATCGCGACGCAAGCCCGGATCATTCATCAGCGTTCCAAGACGCTCCCTGAATTCATCCGCATTCGCCGGATCGAAGAGCATTCCACTCTCTCCGTCGACAATCAGTTCGGACACGCCTCCCAGACGCGCGGAGAGGATCGGGAGTCCGCAGGCAAGATTGTGCACCAGCGCCCCCGTCATGTGAAAGTCGTCGGAACGGCTGCCGGTCCTCATCACCAGCCCGACATCCGCTGAATTCAGAGCAAGGTTCACGTCCTCCATCCGGGGAAGCCAGCCCGTAAACGTGACGATCCTCTCCAGGTTCAGATCCTCCGCGACCTCCCGCAACTTCTTCATCTCCGGGCCGTCGCCCACCAGAAGAAACCGGACATGGGGAGTCTCAGCGGCAACCGGAGCCAGGGCCCGAAGAATAAATTCGTTCCCCTTGTTCGGATGAAGAATCCCGTGGTGAACCAGAACAAAGTGCTCCTCTTCGTAGCCAAACTTCTTGCGTGCCACACTTCGATTGGCGGGGTGATACACCTTGAAATCGCAAGGATCATACACCGGGCGTACGACGTCGCCTTCCACGCCCTGCTGCACGAGAAAGCATCGGGTGGACTTTGCACGAGTAAAGATCAGCGGCGAACTACGCCAGCTTGCAAGGTCGATCTGCCGGATGACAAAACCGAACGGCCGCAAAAAAGCGCTCCGGGACAGGTAGATGTCCACAAACAGATCCGCGACGGTGAGCGCAGTCCTCCCGCCGTAGAACCATCTTGCCAGCACGGAGGTAAGCGGAATCGTTTCATCATTCCATACCGCGTCGATCCGAAGTGCCCGGCAGCGTAGTCCGATCCAGGGCACGAGGAGGATCCAGAGCAACGTCTTGACCGTTTTATCGAAGGAAGACTGGCGGTTGCAACGCCATGGAAGATGATGGATGCTCGCGTTCTCACCGATCAGCGGAGGAATCGGCTTGTCACTGCGAAAACCAAAGCAGTGAACCTCGGAGTGACGCGCCAATTCGGCAATCAGTTCCGGCAGGGCATGGAACAACTCGGCATGCTCGGCGGGCCCGTATCGGAACCACAACGCAATGCGTTTTATTTTGCTACTCTTCATCCAACGAATCCGATCGACGTAGCTTGTGCTGCCAGCTCCAAACACACAAGGGAAGATCCCAGGAAACCGGACCCCCAGAGTACTCGCCACCATTTTTCTCCGAGGATCCCCTCTTGTTCCAAGCTGGCCTGGAAGGGCCGGCCGACTCCTCCGCTCCGGCGCTTCAATCCGCCGGGAACAGGGCAAAAATCCGTTCGCCATGCCCTTGGATATTCGGTGTTGAGCATTCGATTTTCACCGCAAGCGGGAATTTCCAGGATCCGCCCTTCCGGATCGAATGTCCAAGGCAACAAATCTGGGAAAAGTCACAAGGATTACCCGCGCGGCTGACCCGTCATCCATCGTCGCGACACGCCGTAAATACGGAACCCGACATACCAGATCAGCACGAGATTCAGGGTCGCGGTGCCATACCTCATGCGGGCTCCCTCGATCCCGTCACTCACCAGCGTGGTCAGGAGCACCCAGAACAGAGTGAACAATCCGGCCGCGGCCACTGCATCCAGCTTATCCAGTCGGTGAATGCGGGTGAGCAGGAGCGCCCCGGAGACGAGCAAAAGGACCGGAAGAACGATCAATCCGTACACCGTGACCTGCAGCGGACGAATGTCACACCCCGAAATAGACGCCATGAGATCCACGAATTGAGCAACCGACAACACACGGGTCGCCTGGCTCCCCTCCGAGTCCGAAAGGTTCAGGCGAATGAATTCATCACCAAACAACCATGCATCCACAGAGGGACGCAGATCATGAAAGAAAACCCGCTCATAGACACGGACATACCACTGGAACAAGCCCGGGCGCAGCATATGCTCCAGGGAATCCACGGTGCTGTAGACCTGGTAGAAACACGCGGTCGTGGTCATAAAGTACTGGCAGAGGGCCCATTTCCGGTACATCTCCGGATGCCTTTTGCGCCACTCCATGCTCCTCTTCTGAAAATCACCGCTGGTCATGGGAAACCAGACATGATTCCAGTTCCGCCGCCCACCCGCAGCCTCTGACTTGGCCGGTGCCGAAAGCACCGGATGAAGCCCCGCTCCCATGTCTGCCAGTGTTGCGTCATCGTGCAGTTCCCGCTCGAACTCCATGCGCACCGGGGTATTGCGGGCGAAGTTATATCCAACCCACGAGGAGTTTGAGAACATTCCGAATTGCACCGCATTCTTGACGGGCCATGCCAGGATTAGCGCCGTGATGACACCGCTTCGGACCACCCACTCGACCCGGTTCCAACCCGGCCGATAGGACCACCAGATCATCCCGGTGAATCCACCGAGATAGGCCAGACAGAATACCGGGTGGTAGACAGCCCGGGTCCAAGACAGGAAAAAGAGCGACAGGCCAAGCCATAGGTAATCCCGGAGCGAACGCGACTGCGCGAAACGCACTGTCATATAGAGAACCAGGCAGAAGGCGACGTGAACGAACAAGGTCGATGCGGCGATGTAGCATAGCCGGTACAGCATCGGGTTCAACACGGCGCACAAACCAAACACGGCACCCCAGCATGCCGAACCCGAAAGACGCCGGAAGGATCCATAGACCAGCAATACGCTCCACCAGGCCACGCAAAAATAGGTAAACCGGTGCATATGCTGAATTTCGATCGGCACCAGCTCATCAAGCTTCAACAACAGAGCAAGCAAGGTGTTATAAAGGGGCGGACGCGCGTGAAGCTGCCAGATGGAGGCAACGGCGTCACTCTTCAGCAGAACAACATCGATGACCTTGTTCGATGCCCATGGATTATACCGGAACTCCAGTCCTGACAGGCCGAAAAGCGTGTAGAGAACGATGAAGGCAATAGAAAGGATCAAAGGACCGAAGCCCATTCTCCTGAGCCTGCTCGTGATGGACCGTGAAGAAAACGGATCGTTCGAGGACGATTTTAACCAGAAATACCGTACCCGAAGCATTACGCGCCCCGTCAAATCCGGATACGCCCGGATTGGACATCCTGGACAAATGCCGTCACCGTTGGACGGTTCTCGGGCACCGGCAGCACTGCTGAAAGCTTCTCCGTGTTCAACTCATATTGTTCGACGGGAAGATCCTCTGCCAGCGGGACATCTCCATACCCTGGGACAAGATCGATGATGTCCTTCAGCGGAATCGTTCCCCGGGCTGCGACATTGAAGATCTCCTTCCGATGCCCTGCCTCCCAGAGCATCATCGCAATGGATGCAAGGTCGTTCGTGTTCATGAACTGGTATTCTGAATCCGGTGACACACGGACGGGGTGATGAGCGAGAATGTCATATACCGCATTCTTCCAAAGGCCCTCCCCTACAAACCCGCTGAGACGCAGAATCAGCCAGTTGGGCGCATAATTCTTCACCAGCTCCTCGGCCAGCAATTTATGAAACCCGTAGGCCGAATCGTGGCCGGACCGGCCTGCACAATCCTCGCAATTTGCAGCGGGATCACTCCGGTTCCGGTACACTTCGCTACTGGACAGGTAAAGGTACGTGTCCGTCCGGACAGAGAATAGGGATTGCATAACGCTCCCCACGGACTGTTCGAAATCCAGGGCAGGATCACGCGACGCCAGGAACTTCCTCGAGTTTCCATTAGCATCGACAACCAGACTGAATTCGCGCCCCCTCACGGCTTCCAATTCGCCGCGACCAATGGCTGTAATCCGATGCCCACGCGCGGATGCATCACGCACCATCGCCGAACCTAGAAACCCGCGCGCCCCAATCACCAGGATTTCATGGGGGTCGGTTGGTTTCTCCAGAGAGGTCACCGGCGGTTATCCAATCCTCCCTTGCCGGAAGAGTCAAGCTACCCGCGCCACGTCAGATCAAATCCCCGCGACTGCCGCCAGCGCGCGGCCAGCGAAGACAGTGGCAAGATGCCGCCGGTAATCTTCGCTCGCAAACGCATCGCCCATCAGTTCAGCGCCCGCCGCGGCATTTTCCGCCACCGCACGAATCGACGCTTCATTCACTGCCTGGCCCTCCAGCGCCTGTTCAATGCCCATGTCTCGAAATGCGGCGCCCGATATCCCGTTAAATGCGATCCGGAGCGATGACCAGGTTCCCCCCGAAACGTCGGCGGCCACCGCACAGCCACAAACTGCGAATCGAGACGCCGGATGCGGGAACTTCAGGTAACACGAATTCGACGCCATCGCCGAAGCGGGAAGGGTCACTTCCGTAATAACCTCGCCCGCGCCAAGACTCGTCATGAACAGATCGATAAAATAATCGTCAATGGCAATTTCCCGGTCCCCGGAGGCGCTCCGAACCTTCACCGTCGCATTCAGAGCGAGAAGTGCAGCGGGATAATCCGCGGCCGGATCCGCATGAGCAATGCTGCCGCCAACCGTGCCCCGGTTCCGGACCTGAACGTCTCCGATGGAGGCGGCGGCCTGCGACAGCGCCGGCGCCGCCTTGGCGAGTCTTCGCGAGGCGACGAGCTCGGCATGGGTCGAATTCGAACCGATTCGAATGGATTCGCGACCGACCCGCAGGTACTTGAGTTCCTTCAGACTTCCAATGTCGACCAGCCGTTCCAGAGTCGACATGCGGAGCTTCATGGCCGGAAGCAGGCTGTGCCCGCCGGATAGAATCTTCGCCTCTTCGTGCTTATTCAAAAGACTGATCGCGCCACGAAGCGACTTTGCGCGGTGATATTCGAATTGTGCTGGAATCATTGTCCTCTCCTTCTCCTGCTACGCTGATTTCGCCTCCTGAATCGCTCTCCAAACCCGCTCCGGCGTGAACGGCATCTCGACATGCCGGACCCCGAGGCTCCACAACGCATCGATCAACGCATTGGAGACGGCGGCCGTGGACCCGATCGTCCCCGCCTCACCAACCCCCTTCACTCCCAGATCGTTGTGCGGGCACGGGGTCACGGTGCGATCCGTCTCGTACGACGGCAAATCGTCGGCGCGCGGCATCGCGTAATCCATATAGGAGGCGGTGACCAACTGGGCGCTCTCGTCATAGATGGCACCTTCCAGCAGCGCCTGCCCAACGCCCTGCGCAATGCCACCGTGAATCTGGCCGTCTACCACCATGGGATTGACCACGTTTCCAACGTCGTCACAGGCAATAAATCGGTTGAGCGTCACCTTCCCGGTATCCACGTCCACCTCTACCACGGCAATGTGCGCGCCGTAGGGAAAAGTGAAGTTAACCGGGTCATAGAAACTCGTTTCATCCAATCCCGGCTCCAGACCCTCCGGGTATTGATGCGGAACATAGGCCGCAAGACTGACGTCGGCGAAGGGAATCGACTTGTCGGTTCCCTTCACCGTCCACTTTCCCCCGGAAAACTCGAGATCCTGCTCTCCCGCCTCGAGAAGGTGCGCTGCGATCTTCGTTGCCTTGTCGATGATCTTGTTCACGCTTTTGACAATGGCAGAACCTCCGACGGCAAGACTCCGCGATCCATAGGTACCCATGCCGAACGGGACGGATCCGGTGTCGCCGTGGACGATTTCCACGTCGGCCATGTCGATGCCACGGCGCTCGGCCACCACCTGGGCGAAGGTCGTTTCATGCCCCTGCCCCTGCGCATGGCTCCCCACGAATACCGATATTTTTCCGGTTGGTTCGACCCGCACGCCTGCGCTTTCGTACAGTCCAGCGCGCGCGCCAAGCGCTCCCACCACCGCGGACGGAGCAATCCCACAGGCCTCGATATATGTCGAAATCCCAATCCCGATGTAGCGTCCTTCCGCCCGGGCCCGGGCCTGCTCCTTCCGCAACGCATCATATCCCGCCATCTCCTTCGCCCGGCGCAGGACCTCGTGGTAATCACCGCTGTCGTAGGTCAGCGCAACCTGCGTCTCGTATCCTGGCTGGTTCACCCCGTCGAATGCCGGAATGAAATTCCTGGATCGCAATTCCGCGGGATCGATTTCCAACTCATGGGCCGCCTGGTCCACCAATCGTTCGATCAGGTACGTGGCCTCCGGACGCCCCGCGCCGCGGTACGCGTCCACCGGCGTGGTGTTCGTAAACACCGCGGTCAGATCAATGTGGATCGCGGGGGTGGTGTACAGACCCTGGAGCAGCGTTCCGTGCAAGTACGTCGGCACGCACGGCGCGAAGGTGGAGTAGTAGGCCCCCATCCCCGCCAGGGTCTGCACGCGCATGCCCATGATCGTTCCGTCGCGCTTCAATGCAAGTTCAGCGTGGGTCAGATGCTCGCGGCCCTGGGAGTCAGAAACAAAACTCTCCGACCGTTCCGCCAGCCACTTGACCGGCCGACCCACCTGTTTCGCGCACCACACCACCAGCACTTCCTCGATATAGTGTGGAATCTTGCTGCCGAATCCCCCCCCAATGTCCGGAGCAACAACCCGGACCTTGTGTTCCGGAATTCCCATCGCAAAGGCGCACAGCAGCAGCCGGGTCACATGCGGATTCTGGGAGGTCGTGTACAGGGTGAACTGGTCCGTGGCGGGATTCCATTCCCCAATCGAACACCGCGGCTCGATCGCATTGGCGATTAGCCGCTGGTTTGTGAAGTCCAGTGTCGTGATATGCTCGGCGGCGGAAAAAGCGGCGTCGGTCTTGGCCTTGTCTCCCAGTTCCCAGTCGAACGGGATGTTGTTCGGCACATCGTCGAACAATTGCGGAGCGCCCTCCTGGATCGCCTCCCGGAGATCGGTCACCGTCGGCAATACGTTGTAATCGACTTCAACCAGTTCCGCGGCATCCTTCGCCTGGCCCGCGGTTTCCGCCACCACCACCGCGACCGCGTTTCCCGCGTAGCGGTCCTTCCCGGCCGCCAGCGCAGTGGACGGCGGCTCCGTCATGGTGTCGCCATTCTTGAAATCCACCTGCCACCCGGTCGGCACGCCGATTATACCGTCCTTGTGGATGTCCTGCCCGGTAAACACACCCACCACCCCCTCGGCCGCCCGCGCGGTCGTGGTGTCAATTCCGCGGATTTCCGCGTGCGCGTGCGGGCTCCGAACGACAGCTGCAAAACACATTCCCGGCAGCACGATGTCGTCCGTGTACCGGCCGCCACCCGTGATGAATCGCTGGTCCTCTACCCGTTTGACTGACTCGCCGATAAGTGATGTCATGGTGATCTCCTATCCCATTTCCTCGGCCGCAAACTGAATGGCCTTCACAATGTTTTCATATCCCGTGCAACGACAGAAATTTCCCTCCAGACCGTGACGGATCTCCGCGTCGGTCGGACTCGGGTTCCGCGACAGCAGGTCCATGGCAGTCATAATGATGCCAGGCGTGCAAAACCCACACTGCAGGCCATGCTTTTCCCGAAACCCTTCTTGCAGCGGGTGCAGGCTCCCGTTGGTCGCGACCCCCTCAATCGTGCGAATCTCCGCGCCGTCCGCCTGCACTGCGAGCAGGGTGCACGACTTGACCGCATCGCCGTTTACCAAAACCGTGCAGGCTCCGCACCCGCTCGTGTCGCATCCTACGTGCGTCCCGGTAAGCCCCAGGTCTTCCCGGAGAAACTGGACAAGCAGGTGCCGAGGTTCCACCTCCCGCTCGTGCACTTTTCCGTTTACCGTCACTTTGATCGGTACATTCATGATTTCACTTTCCCTTCGGTTGATTGACCGGCGGCGAGTTCTCTCTCCAGCCCCTGAAAAAACTGGTTCGTGAAATGCTTTCCCACGCCCGACATGACCCGCTGGCCCAGTTGGGCAAGCTTCCCGCTCATGTCCGCACGCCCCCCGAAGCTGAGAAGGGTGCCGGAGTCCCGGGATTCCAACCTTATCAGACCTTCCGCGGCGACGACCCCGATCCGGGCATCCGCGTCGATCAACAGCTTGTAGGATTCGGGCGCAACCTTATCCGCCACCCGCATGCGCCCCTGAAACTTGCTGTCGATAGGCCCCATCTTGACCTGAAAGTTCGCCCGGTAGGAATCTTCGCCATCCGGCTCAAGGCTCTTGAGGCCGGTCGTCACACGAACAAGAACATCCGGATCGTTCAACAGATTCCAGAGCGTATCTTGGTCCGCTGCAAAATTGTGGGATCCATTCAATTCCATTGGGACTCACATGGGGGCACATTCGCGCTCCCCCACCACCAGTAGGCTCCGGTATTCTATCCGTGGTCGACGATCCGGTCAAACGCGAATCCTTCCGATTTGCGCCACAAGGAGCCCATGCCGCGGTTTTTGATCCAGCCTGGGGCAGCTCCCCAGCGCGACCTACCTGCGCACGGCATTCCGGCCTGCCTTTCCGGGAGTCGTGGCAACAGACTCTGGATCCTTGACACCCGGCCATTCCGAAACCAGCCTTTGGGGTAGATGCAGGATGTCTGGAACACACTCGGGAACTGGCTCGCCGAAGGCAGAAGCATTGCCATGGCGCACGTGCTTCAAACGTGGGGATCGGCGCCCCGGCGCCCCGGTGCGACGATGATCGTCGACTCCGCGGGCAACTTCGCGGGTTCCGTGAGCGGCGGATGTATCGAGGGGGCCGTCATCGAGGAGGCGCACCAGGTGCTCCAAGCCGGAACGGCCCGGAAAGTATCGTACGGCGTGGCAGATGAAAAAGCCTGGACAATGGGCCTGTCCTGCGGCGGCGAAGTGTCGGTCTGGATCGAGCCGCACTGGATCTCCACCGGGCGCGCGGGCGACGCGGAAGCCTGGGGCGCGGTCGAGTCTGCCGTCCACAGGAACCGGCCGGCCATCCTGGTGACTCGACTCGACGAGGGAGCGCCAAGTCACCTGGTCGTGGACCCTGAGCATGATGCCATCGGTTCCTGGGAACAATCCCTCGATGCCGTCCTGGCATCCGCGCTGGACGCGTACGACAACAGAACATCCACGGTCCGCAAGATCGACGGAATGGAGGTCTTTTTCCACGTCCTTCCCCGGCCCGACTCTCTGGTGGTCATCGGTGCCGGGCACATCACGGTCCACCTGGTGGCCATCGCCCGGGAACTGGGTTTCGAAATCGCCGTCATTGATCCCAGAAAAACGTTCGCCTCAAACCTGCGCTTCCGCGTCGAGCCCAACCAACTCCTGGTCGGCTGGCCGGACGAAATTCTTTCCGGCTTCGACCTGCACGCGGACACCTATGCAGTGCTCCTCACGCACGA
>CAZTAB010000505.1:0-9039 GCA_964611475.1 uncultured Verrucomicrobiota bacterium
GCACTCTGCGAATCGACCCACCGCGCACGGTGGAGTCCGTCGAGCCAGAGCCAGAGCCAGAGCCAGAGCCAGAGCCAGAGCCAACAAAGCAGGAAGAGCCACCGAAGAAACGATTGTCGAGACTCGAGCAGTTGCGCCTTGAAGCCAAAGAAAAGGCAGCAAAGGGAACCTGAGCCCCATATCACGCAAGGGCATGATCCAGATCCATTCACTCTCAGAAATACCGGACCCACTCCATCGTGGATGGATGGAGGACGGAACACCCTCACCCCGACGGGAGTACACCCGCCGACGATGCAGATACCGTCGGGGAAAATCAAAGGTGCGGAGTCGCCGGATCAGATTCCTCACCACGACCGGCCTTGCCGGGATTCTCAGCGGGCTTGGTTTGCAGGCAAACGAGCCGACAAAACTTTCCGTTTACCCCGAAAACGTCTCCCTCACAACAACGCTCGACGCACAGTCTCTTGTGGTCCAGGCGACATATGCCGACCGCACCACGCGCGACGTGACCAGGCAATCCACGCTGACGATGGATCGACCGGGAATCGCCCGGGTGGACGGGGCACATATCGTTCCCGTCTCCGACGGGGAGGTCACACTCTCGGTTACCTTCGGAGGACACCAGAAGGATGTTCCTGTGTCGGTTCGGCGCGCCACGGAGAACCGCCCGGTCAGTTTTCGCCTCGATGTCATGCCCATCTTCATGAAGGCTGGTTGCAACACGGGCTCATGTCACGGATCTGCCCGGGGACAGGACCGGTTTCGACTCTCACTCTTTGGTTTCGATCCGGAAGGCGACTACCATCGGATTACCCGGGAACAAATTGGCCGACGGATAAACCTTGCGGTCCCCAGGCACAGCATGTTGATCCAGAAGGCGGCAGGCGAAGTTCCCCATACCGGAGGGGGGCGATTCAAGCCTGATTCCGCATTCTGCGCCACCCTGCTGGAGTGGCTTGAAAACGGAGTGCCCAAGGACATCCCAGACACGGCCAAGGCCGTGTCGCTGGAGTTAATGCCTGCTGAACTGGTCCTGCCCGCTGCGGGAGCGCCGCACCGGTTGACCGTCCGCGCGCGCTACAGTGACGGAACAACCCGGGACGTCACGCCCCTGGCCGTTTTCCTGTCAAACAACGACGTGTCGGCCGAAGTCTCTCCGCAAGGCGTCATTACGCCAAAGAAACGAGGCGAAGCATTCGTTCTCGCCCGGTTTGATGAGTTCAGCGTCGTCTCACAGGTCATCGTTGTGCCTGATGATCCCTCATTCGCTTTTCCGGACGTTCCGAAGAACAACTACATTGATGAACTGGTTCACGGGAAACTGAAAAAACTCCGCATGACGCCGTCAGATCTTTGTAGCGACGAGGTTTTTCTCCGGCGGGCCTACATCGACTTGGTGGGCCTTCTGCCGGACCGCACAGAGTACGACACGTTCATCGCCGAAACCTCAGGGGACAAGCGCGTGAAACTGATCGATCGGCTCCTCGCCCGGAAGGAGTTCGTGGAGTTGTGGGTCATGTACTGGGCCGAGCAGCTCCAGATGCGGTCCGATGCAGATTTCAGCTACAAATCGATGCTTCTCTACTACAACTGGTTAAAGGAAAAAATTTCCACCGAAGTACCCTTCGATCAAATGATCCGGGAACTCTTGACCTCATCCGGCGGCACGTTCCGAAACCCCGCGACCAATTACTTTCAACGCGAGGGGGACACCCTCAAGACAGCCGAAAACGTTGCCCAGGTCTTCAAGGGAATCCGGACTCAGTGCGCACAGTGCCACAACCATCCTTTCGACCGATGGACGATGGACGATTACTACGGTTTCGCAGCCTTCTTCCCCCAAATCGGCCGAAAGAACTCGGAGGACCCAAGGGAGCGAATCATTTACGACAGTGGTAGCGGCGAGGTGAAGCATCCAGTCACCAATCAGAACACCAAGCCGAAATTTATGGGGGGAGAAGCTCCTGACCTGACAGGGAAGTCAAGACGGATCGTGATGGCCGATTGGCTGACCTCCAACGAGAACGAATTTTTCGTGAGAAACCTCGCGAACCGCATCTGGGCGCACTTCTTCGGGATTGGGATCGTGGAACCGGTGGACGATGTGCGCGTCAGCAACCCGCCTTCCAACCCGGAACTTCTGGACGCCTTGGCCAACCGGCTGATCGAGTATCAGTACAACACAAAGAAACTGGTTCGGGACATCTGCCTGTCCCGAACCTACCAGCTCGCCACCCAAACCAATGCAACCAATACGGACGACAACCGGAACTTCTCACATGGATCCATTCGCCGTATACGCGCCGAGGTGTTGCTCGATTGCGTCACCCAGGTCACGGAGACGAAAAACAAGTTCGCCGGTCTTCCCCTGGGCGCTCGCGCGGTGCAGATTGCGGACGGCAATGTGTCATCCTATTTCCTGTCGACTTTCGGGAGGGCAAAAAGGGAGACACCCTGCAGCTGCGAGGTCGTGTCGGAACCCAGCCTTTCGCAGGCACTACACCTCCTGAACGGGGACGTGGTGACCCGAAAGATTCCGGAGGGAAAAGTCATCGAGAAATTGGTCGAAAAATCATTTTCCCCGGAATCCATAATCGAAGACCTCTACATCCGCTGTCTGTCGCGAAGGCCCACAGAAGAAGAGAGAAGCCGGCTGATGGCGAAAATTGAAACCCCGCCCCCCGCCAAAGAGGAGCTACAGGACGTGTTCTGGGCCTTGTTGAATGCGAAGGAGTTTACGTTTAATCATTGAACCCTAATCTTGGTCCCCATTCGCTCCCTCGACAAGGGGATGAGGCCATGATCTACCGAATCAGCCCATGAATTTCGAAGCATGACACGATCCATTTACCAGGCCGTTCTTGCGTCGGCGCTTGCCGTGTCCTCGTGGGCTCTGCCCGTTGCAGCCGAGGAACCCGCCACCACCTACGATGGCCATGTACTCCCGATCTTTCGTGCTCATTGCGTGAACTGCCACAATGCCGACAAGGCGAAGGGGGGATTGGATCTCTCCACTTATTCCGGTCTGATCTCGGGAGGCAGTTCCGGACCGGTCGTGCTGCCCGGGGATCCCGACGGAAGCCGCCTCTATCAGGTCATGGCCCACATCACCGAGCCATTCATGCCACAAAATGCGGCAAAACGCCCGGACACGGAACTGTCCGTGCTCAGGAAATGGATCGCCGGCGGGCTGCTGGAGTTTGCCGGAGACCAGCCAAAAAAGCCTGCGACACCCAGAGTCAGCATCGCACTTTCGGAAAGCCCGGATTTCGAGCCGGATGGCCCACCACCAATGCCGGAAGAATCCTGGCTCGAGCCCTTCGTGACCAGCCCGCGCGGAAACACAATCCTCGCGCTGGCAGCCAGCCCCTGGGCGCCGCTTGTCGCGATCGGGGGGCACCGCCAGGTAGTCCTCTACCATGCGGAGACCCACGAGCTCCTGAACATCCTTTCGTTTGACGAGGGGCAACCTTATCACCTTTCATTCAGCCGGAACGGATCCCTTCTCCTGGCCGCAGGGGGCGTTGGCGGCCAATCCGGCCGGGTCGCGCTCTGGCGAGTCGACAATGGCGAACGGATCGGGACCGTGGGTGACGAACTGGACGCCATCCTCACGGCGGACCTGAGCCCGGACCAAAAGTTCCTGGCCGTCGGCGGCACAGATAAAAGGATCAAAGTATTCAACCTGCAGGACGGAGGGATTCTGCACAATATCAAGCAGCATACCGACTGGGTCACGGCCGTCGCCTATTCTCCGGATGGGGTCCTGTTGGCCACGGGAGACCGCAACAACAGCCTGCTGATCTGGGAATCTGTCTCCGGCCAGGAGTTTCACAAGTTGAAGGGGCATGGCGCCTCGATCACGGGCCTGAGCTGGCGGCGCGACTCCAATGTGCTCGCCTCCAGCAGTGAAGACGGAAACATCAAGCTCTGGGACATGAACACGGGGGACCAGATCCGCAATTTGGGGGCGGGCGGCGCGGTTCTCGATCTTGACTTTGCTAAGGACGGTCGGCTCGCCAGCGTGGCGCGGAACAAGGAAGCAAAAATCTGGAATGCAGAAAACCTGGTCCAGACGATCCGCGGCTTCTCCGATCTTCCCACGCGGTGCGTTTTCACGCATGACGGAACCCGCCTTGTGGTCGGGGACTGGACAGGACGGGTCTCCCTCTGGAACGTGGAGGACGGAGCGCACATTGCCGACCTCCGCTCCAATCCGCCGACGCTTGATGAACGCGCCGCCTTGCTCGGGCGGGAACGGGACGAAGCCCAGGCCAGCCTCGAGCAGAAGGTTGCTTCGGTGTCGGAGAAACAGCAAAAGATCCAGGGCCTGGAACAGGAGATAGCCTCCCTGCGAATACGAACGACATCCGCCGAGAATGCCCGCGACGGTGCCAACAAAAAAATTGCCAAGGCCAAGGAAATCCTGAAGGAGGCGGAAGAGACCCGGGCCCAGGCAGATGCGACCCTGGCCCAGCTCTCGGGCGCCATCCCGGAAAAAGAAAACAGAGAAAAAACGGCCCGGGCCGAGCTGCAGCAGATCGAAGAGGACAGAAAGTCAGCGGAAGCCGTGCTGGCACAAAAAAACAGGGACCTTCAACGATGGGAAGCAGAGATAACTCGCCACGCGGAACTGAGGGCTGAACGTGAGCAGCTGCCGGAATCCTCCCCCCAGGCGGACCAAGCACCACCCGAAGACCCATTTTCAGTGCCCGACGAGGTCGTGAAAATCTTCTCGAGCCGATGTTACGACTGCCACGGAGCGGAAAAGCAAAAAGGCAGCCTTCGCCTCGACTCCCCCGCCGCCATCCTCGCCGGCGGAGAATCCGGCCGCCCTCCCGTCGTCTCCGCCGATCCCGATGAAAGCCGGATCATCCAGCTCGTCACTCTTCCACCCGACGACGTGGACATCATGCCCCCCAAGGGTGATCCACTGACCACGGAACAGATCCAAATTCTTCGAAACTGGGTCCAATCGCTCTAAGCACTTTTTACAGGCTGCCTGAAGGCATTCTGCGTCAGCGTGTTCAAGGCAGTCCCTCTCCGCACCCAAACGGCACCAAGCCAAATGCCACATCTTCGCCAACCAGCGTGTTTGGTCGTTCGTCACTCCGAAGCAGAACAACCCTTAAGGAAAGAGAACAGCATCAGGATCTCCGTGTCCCCAAAATTGTATTCCACCGCACCGTTAAGCATCAGACCGGAGAAAGCACAGAGGACACCCACGTTGCGGCGGGCTCTCATGGACCTTTCCCGCCCATCCAGACGCCTAGCCATGACAACAAAGGCGGTGATCATCCAGATCGACCAGGCGATCGATCCGGGCAGGCCTGTCTCCAGGGTAACCTGCAACAGATTATTGTGCATATGATTCAGCTTTTTCTGGACAAAGCCCGCGTGCTCGACGAAATCCTCGTTCTTCACCGCGCTCCAGCCCATGCCAAAGGGATACTTCGGCAGGAGACGGGGGGCCACGTCCGTCCACAAGGCATAGCGGCCACCTGCCTCGTCCCGACGAAGGTCTGAGAGGTCATCGATGCGCTGCAGCACCGGGGCACGTGTCCATGGTACCGCGAGAATGCAAAAGGCAAAAACGAGGAGAAGCGCCGGTAATCTCCAGGTCCGGGTGATGAGGCTAAGCAGCAGCAGGACCGCCGTCATGGCAAACCAGACTCCACGTTTGAAATGCAGCAGGATACCTGCGCCGAGCAACAGTGATGCAGCCCAAATCATGGGAATCCAGTCGCGCCTGCCATCGCTCCCCACAATGGCAAGCAGGAGACAGAGACCAGCCATGTACATCTGGGGATCCCGCATCGTCCCCGCGCTGAAGAAGGCACCAGCATCCAAACCAGCGCGAGGAATACGAAACAGGTCGTATAAACCCAGGAGCACGCAACCCACGACAAATGCAAAGATTGGCTCCAGGACCCCAAACGTCCGAGAGGAAGGCCGCCCGTACAAATCCCCCATCAGGAGAACCAGCAACGGAATGAGCAACCGGTGAAGTCGATGCAGTGTCTCCCCTGGACGAACGCTCCAGAAAACCGTGAGTGAGGCGATCACGACAAAAACCAGCACGGGAATCAGGTACGGGTTTCTCCGAATGGATGACCACCATTCTCTCATCCGACGAAGGCTCCCGGCAATCCAGATGGCGAGGCACAGGAACAGGATGGTTTCCGCGGCGATCGAGATAGGCAAGATCAACGCGAACAAGATCAGACCCCATTCGAGGACTGTGCGTTTTTTCAGAACCTCAATGAGCACCCACGCCCTCCATTTCGACAATCTCGACACCCGCGAAAGATTTCACGTCAAGCGGAGAATTCCCGGCCACATACTCGGCGACCAGTTTCCTCGTGTCAACGGCCACGATTTCCGCTCGAACTTCAGGCAGGGCGCTCAGCGTTCGAATCGTCTCGAATCCGGATGCCTGATCGAGAAGGGAACCCTGGACAGCGACCCGGACCCGGGAGCGCCCGTGCGGCCTCTTCGCGCCCACGAGAAGATTCCTGACCTTCGGTTCAGCACCGGGCTCCAGGACCAGCGTGTACCTCCCCCCGTCGATCCCTACCATCCTCGGAGAGCCAATGCGCTGCGCGTTCTCCGCCAATACAGAGCGCAACTCAATCGGCGTCAGCGAAAGTATCACAACATCCCGAAGGTGGGGAATTGCCCGGTAGATGTCGCGGGTTAGCACGGGACCCTTGTCGAGATACCCTCCGCCCCCCTGCTCCACCAGCACGATATCACACTCAACCCTTTCGCGAATTGCCTTGGACATCACCGCCTGGATTCCGGACTGCCCAGGGAATGAAGAAGTCCCGCCGAGACGTCGAGTTACGTAGCCGACCACTGTATTGAGTTGATGCTCAACCCGGCCAAGTTCAGCCCCCAGAACAAGGCGCACCTGCTCGTCTTCCGGCACATGGTTGCCCGCCTTCCCATAGCGCACATCGGTATGGAGAATCCGGCCGGCATCCCTGTCCCAAGTAACCGTCACGATCCCGATCTCCCGCCCATCCGGGTATGGTTGGGAAACATTCCTCCAGCGGGAGCGGTCCCACTCCAGTCTCCCCTCGGACCCAAGAAGGATAACATCGAATTCAGGCTGAGTGGCAATCAATTGTTCGACCTGAGTCGAGTCGCCCATTTTTCCCGCCCCGTAGAGGGCAAGGACAAGAACCCCTGGCTTCGCCTTCCTCATGTCCCGCAACACCCGCCCCAATGATTTCCGGGCAGACAGAATCCGGACCGGCGCTTCGCCCTCAAGAACCGGGAGAGCGGTCACCCCAAGAATCACGCCAGTGCAGGCAACGGTCACCCCATGCACCTCCCAGGTGATAAAAGGCTCATGCTGAACGTGCGCCGCACCACTCCCGGGGCCAAGTTCCAGGTTTGCCGCCACCAGCGGAATCCGGCTTCCCTGCTGTCGGGTCTTGAATACATTGATCCCACGGTCCACTTCCGAGGGCAACGGCACACGGGCCCGATATTGCATGTGACCCGCGACCTCCAACGGCAACCGCCCCGCGCTGAGATCGCTCTCTGCGCTGCCTTCAATCAGCCCGCCTCCATCAATCAAAACAGCTCTCGGATTGACCTCCCGCAGATTCCGAATAAGCGTCGAACAACGAAGCAGCCCGCCATGGTGAGCTAGGTGCTCCCGGTACCGAAGCGAAAAAACATGCCCCCGAATGGAGGCCGTATGGAGAAGAACGATATCGACCGGTTCCGCGGGAGACAAGAAGGCGGGGAGGATTAGAAAAACGGCCAATCCCATGATCCTTCGCCCAGCTTTCGAAGTTCCTGAACCCCGGCGGGCCTGTCGTCGATCCAGCCCTGCGCCAACCCACCGCGACCCAGGCCAAGGTGAGGCCTGCAGATGATACTCAGGCTCATTTCGAGGAAAACCACAACTCAGCAGGGAGCAATCACCGCGGAAAGCGCGGGCTTCGCGGAGCAACTCCACGCATGGCACAGGACGTCCTCGAGTTTTCACGCCCTCTACCTCTCATTCAGAAGGCATCGCCTGCACAACAAACCACGGAGGAACCAATGGACAAATTGGCGCGAGCTGGCTAAGCATTCGAGATTTCCGTCACAATGAGTCGGGAAGAGAATCAGTCATGCCCTTTCTCTCAATTCTTATCCCAACCCATGTCAATGGCAAACGGTAACCGCCCATGCCCGGAACGGGGGCGGGCGTCGGGGATGAGGCTGGTAACGGCAAAAAAAGATAGGCAGAGAAGGCGCAAGCACAGCCTACGCAATCTTGCGAGGTTCGCCTTGCTCGAGGTGGCTAAAGGAAGCCTTTTGCCCTGCGATAACGGACTTGGTAATCCTGCAGTCCTTCACGTTCCCCTTCATCGGGACCTCGTACATGATGTCAAGCATGATATGTTCAAGCATAGCCCGCAACCCCCGGGCACCAGTCCCCTTTTCATGCGCAATCCGGGCAAGCTCCTTCAGGGCAGAGCTGGTGAAGGTGAGGTTAACACCGTCCATTGCAAGCAGCTTGGCATACTGCCGCACCATCGCATTCTTGGGTCGGGTCAGAATGGACACCAGTTCCGCTTCACTAAGTTGATCAAGGCGGGCCGCAACCGGCAATCGGCCGACAAATTCCGGGATCAGGCCAAACCGCACAAGGTCATTGGGCTCCACCCGGACCGAGGAACTCTTCTCCGGGCCCTTGGATTTATCTTCAGCCCCGGGGCCAAAGCCAAGCGAGCCCCGCCCGAGCCGCTTTTCCAGAATCTCATCCAGCCCATTGAAGGCGCCCCCGCAAATGAAAAGGACATGTTCCGTATTGATCTTGATGTATTCCTGTTGCGGATGCTTTCGCCCCCCCTGCGGAGGCACATTGGCCGTCGTTCCCTCCAAGATCTTCAAGAGGGCCTGCTGAACACCTTCCCCGGACACATCACGGGTAATGGATACGTTCTCCGTCCGACGGCCGATCTTGTCGATCTCATCGATATATATGATACCCATCTCGGCCCGCTCCACGTTGTAATCCGCAGACTGGAG
>CAZTAB010000506.1:0-8492 GCA_964611475.1 uncultured Verrucomicrobiota bacterium
CGACCAGCAGGCATCAGGCCCGACGCAGCTGTCGGCCCCCACGTTCCGGCTTCGTACGTATCCATCGGGATTCCGCTGTCCCCGGCCCATGCGCTGAGGATGGGATCCATGATCCCCCAGGCCGCCTCCACCTCGTCCGACCTCGTGAACAAAGTCGAGTCCCCCCGCAAGGCGTCCAGCAGGAGCCGCTCGTAGGCTCCCGGGAGGGACCGGTCCCACGTTTCGGAATAATCAAAATCCATTTCAACCGATTCCACCTGCATCTGGAACGCGGGTCGTTTGGCGCCGAACTGCAGGGAAATGCCCTCATTCGGTTGAATCCTGAAAATCAGTACGTTCGGCTGAGTGTGGGTTAAATCGCAAATGTCGCCCACATATTCCACGGTCTGAAAGAGCTCGAGGGGTGGAAGCTTGAATTGCACACGGATCTCCGTGCGCCTCATCTTCATCCTTTTTCCTGTGCGAAGGTAGATCGGGACCCCGCTCCACCTCCAGTTTGCGATACCCAGCCGGAGCGCGACAAAGCTCTCTGTCCTGGAGTCGGGCGCGACAAGGTCTTCGTCGCGGTACCCCGCCACGGGGTTGCCCCCAACCCGGCCCGGTGCATACTGTGCCCGGACAACCGACGTGGCGACGGTCGAATCATTGAAGGGAACTATAGACTGCAGGACCTTTACCTTTTCGTTTCGAATGGCGGCCGCCGTCAGGTTCGCCGGAGGCTCCATGGCCACGAGGCAAAGCAACTGCAGCAGGTGATTCTGCACCATGTCTCGAAGACATCCGGTGGCATCATAATAACCGCCCCGCCCCATCTCCATCCCCACGGTTTCGCAGGCGGTAATCTCGACATGGTCCACGTGGTCACTGCGGAACAACGGCTCGAAAATCGCGTTGGCGAAACGAAACGACAAGATATTCTGAACCGTCTCCTTTCCAAGATAGTGATCGATCCTGAAGATTTGGGATTCGTCAAGGCGCCGCCTCACCACTTCATTCAGGTCCCGGGCGGATGCCAGATCCCTTCCGAACGGCTTCTCTATGATGACCCGCGACCACGTCTCCCCCCGCGGCGACTGAACCAGCCCGGCTTCGGCGAGCGACTCGATCACGGGCTCAAAAAATCGGGGACCAACCGAAAGATAGAATAAGTGATTCCCTGGAAAGGTTTTCGTGTCGAGCAGCCTTCCCCGAAGCCCTGCGAAAGCCCGCGAATTGCCAAGGTCGCCCCGCTGGTAGTGGAGGTTCGCGCAGAATGTCTCGAGCTTGGCCGGGGCAACCTCGACGCGGCTGAATTCCCGGACAGAATCGCCCACCCATTCCCGGAAGGTGGTGTCGGTCATCTCCCGCCGGGCAAAACCCAGGACCGAAAAACGCTTCGGCAGAAGCCCCTCGCAATACATGGCAAACAATGCCGGCATCAACTTCCGGTGCGTCAAATCACCGGTGGCACCGAGTATTGTGAGAGTGATCGACTCCAGCAGACGGGGCGTCGGCGGAGGCGATGAAGAGGGGTCGATCTGGGTTATGCGAATGTTGGAAGATGGCTTCATTCGAGCTCAGGATTGAGACTATTGACTGGGTGTTGGGTCATCATTGCAATCAAACTGCGCAACCGTGGCATATTGAAATCCGATTCATGGCATCATCGGCCAGTCTTCTTTCCCGAGCAACACAAAACAGCATAAACACCTGAAAGCCAAAAGGTTGCATCCCACGCCGAAGGCAGGGGATCTTATCGGGCCTCCCGCACCAATAAACCAGTCCTCCATCCCCATTCCCACAAGAAAATCCTGCGAACAGAAATCGGCAGATTCCACCGCATGCAATGCGTCGAGCCGGCCTCCGGGTCGGCAACACCCGTCTTCCGCCACAGGAACAAGCTCCCGGATGCACAGAGCCCAAATTGTGTGCTGGATTTCCGTCCGAGATTTCTCTATGGCTCCCGCAATTCATTCAAGAACCAGAGCCTCCACGGCGAAGGATCTAATGGGATTGCTTGCAGAAATCAGTTTATGGGTTGTGTATGTACTGCCGGCCTCGGTGCTCATGGCATTCGGATGTAACCTATACTTCATCCTGACCCTTTTCCTGCGCCGGCGCAGGGAAGCAAACATCCAGATCGAGGAGGTGTACCGGCGCTGCCAAAGCGGGTCCATGCCGCCCCAGTATCCACGGGTTGCGACCCAACTCCCGATTTTCAACGAAGCGAACGTTGCCGAGCGGATCATCCGGGCCACCGCCACCATGGAGTACCCGGCCGGACGCCATATCATCCAGGTCCTGGATGACTCCACAGACGAAACCCGCATGATCGTCGACAATGTCGTCGACGAACTTCGGCGAACGGGCCACAACATCACCGTTGTCCGGCGCGAGCAGCGGGTCGGCTATAAGGCCGGCGCGCTCAACCAGGGGATGAAGGAAACGGACGCCGAGTTTTTCGCCATCTTCGACGCGGATTTTGTCCCGACCCAGGACTTTCTTCTCCGCACCATTCCCGTGATGATGATTCGTCCTGAAGTGGGACTGGTTCAGGCCCGCTGGGGGCACCTCAACGCGGGCCGCTCGCTCGTCACCAGGGCGCAAGGAATGGGAATAGACGGGCATTTTGCCATCGAGCAGCATGCCAGGGCCTGGAACAACCTCTTCATGAACTTCAATGGAACCGCCGGCCTGTGGCGACGAAAGGCCATTGATGACGCCGGCGGATGGGAACATGACACGCTGACGGAGGACATGGATCTGTCCTACCGGGCCCAACTGGCCGGCTGGGACCCATTTTTTCTCCCGGATCTGGTTGTCCCGGCTGAACTGCCGGAGAGCATCAATGCATTCAAATCACAGCAGTTTCGCTGGGCCAAAGGCTCCATTCAAACCGCACTGAAACTCCTGCCCCGGGTACTGCGCTCCTCTTGCTCGCCTCGGGCAAAGATTCAGGCGGTGTTTCACATGACACACTATGTCATTCATCCGGTCATGGTCTGGCTTGCCCTCTTTGCGCTGCCCCTCCTGGTGTGCACCGACCTGAACACATCGCCCCTGGTCACCACGCTGCTCTTCGGTATCATTCTGTTCAGCGCATGCGCCCCGCTGGTGCTCTATGCAACGGCTCAGATTCAACTCTATCCGCAGGGGTGGAGGCGGTTCTACGCGCTGCCGATTCTCTCGGCTATCGGCATCGGCATCGGGATCTCGAACACGCGCGGCGTGTTCGAGGCAATCACCGGAAAGGAAACGCCTTTTGTACGAACGCCAAAACGAGGCGACAACAACCAGGTCCGATATGTGGTCCGAATGCCTCTTGTCGCGCTCCTCGAACTGGCGCTGGGATTCTATTGCTTCGGCTCGTTGTGGTACTACATGCACGCCGGAACCTACATCGTCGGGCCCTTCCTGCTACTGTACGCCATGGGATTCACTTCCGTAGGGCTCCTCTCGATCCTTCACTCGATCATGGACGGTTCAAGGGTTCGTTCAAGAGTCCACACTTCATGACATTTTTTTCTTATCCGAGCCGAGTCCCGTCGTGGCATGTCCTGGCGTGGCTCGGATCAGGCGTCGTCTCCTTCGCTGCGTGTTGGAAACTGGGGGCTGCGGGGGGCATAGGACGAATATCGGGGCAGGCAACGGCTCTCCACGCCATCCTCATGCTTTGCCTGATTCCACTGATCTCGCTCTTCCCCTGGAAGAAGCATGCATCTTTGTGGATTCTCGGCTTCGCCGCCCTGACAAGAATCCTGCTGCTCCCGATGGAGCCTGCAGACGACGTTCACCGCTACGTCTGGGAAGGACGCGTTCTGCAGGCGGGCATGAACCCCTACATGATTTCCCCGGAAGACCCCTCGCTATCACATCTGCGGGATGGACACTGGGACAAGATCAACAACAAGCACATGACGGCGATCTACCCGCCAGGATCGCTGTTGCTGTTCCAAGCCCTCGCCTCTCTGACTTCGAGCCCGGCCGGTTTCAAAATGACCCTTACGGTCGTCGATCTTCTGTGCGTCGCGCTTCTGCTTGCACTGCTTCGTCAGCACCAGAGAAATCCAGCCTGGGCACTGCTGTATGCCCTCAATCCCGTCGTCCTTCTTGCCTTCGCCGGGGAAGGTCATCTGGATGTGCTTCTGGTCTTCTTCCTGTTGCTGTCCCTCATCTGCCACGCCCGCAAGTGGTTCCCCGCCATGTTTATTTTCCTGGCGTGCGCGATCCATGCAAAGTACATGGCGTTGTTCCTCGTCCCATTCGTCCTCACCCGGCCCGCATGGCGGTTTGCATGGCTGCTTCCGACTGCAACCCTGCTGCCGACAATCCCGTTCTCGCCGTTCCAGGGTCTCTTTACCAGCCTCGGCGAATTTGCCACGGAGATGCACTACAACGGGAGCATGCACGCGCTAATGGCGCAGGCACTCGACAGTTTCCCAGCCGCATCCGGCTTTGCCGCCGCGTTGATGCTATCGTGGCTGGCCTGTGTGCGGGCCATGACCGACCGCCCCCTGGAGGCGGGCGCTCTGGTGATGGGCGGATTACTGCTGCTCGCCCCTACGGTCCACTTCTGGTATTTGACCTGGGTTCTTCCATTCCTTGTTTTCTACCCCCTGCGCCCCCTGCTCATCCTCTGTTTCACAATCGCATTGCAGTTCCAGACCCAGGGCACCATGTACGCAACCGGGGAATGGAAGCAGTATCCGTGGCTCGTGGTGCTGGAATATACACCGGTTTATGGGGCCCTTCTCTGCTCGATCTTCTCCCGCTGCCTCGTGCCGCGGGGCATGCCGGACGGAGCCCCCCGTCCGACAGTTCACGAACTGTCGGTCATCGTTCCGGTGTTGAATGAGGAGCTTGTTCTTCCGCACTTCCTGGAGCAGGCAAAGCGGCTGAATGGCTCCGCCACGGAAATTATTTTCTGCGACGGCGGATCGACCGACGGGACCGTTGCCCTCGTGACCGGCGCCGGGTACCAGCTCGTCCACTCGCCTCCCGGTCGCGGAACACAGATTCGGGCAGGGCTCCGCGCTTCATCCAGTGACGCCGTTCTTATTGCCCACGCCGATATGACGATCGACGTCGGTTTGCCCAAGCGGATTCTCCGAGCATTAAACAGGTCCGGCGCTGACGGCGGCAGCGTGGGATGCCGATTCGAGGATGCCGGGCCGTTCCTTCATTTCATCTCAGCCCTCAACTCCGTACGGGCGCGGGTCTTCGGAATTTCCTTTGGGGACCAGGGGCAGTTTTTCCGGTTCAATGCTCTCGATTCGATGGGCGGGTACCCCGACCTCCCGATCATGGAGGACGTGGAACTTTCCATCCGGCTGAAAAAACATTCCCGGCCGGCATACCTCGGGGGCGGCCTCGAGGTCTCCTCCCGGGGATGGAAGAAAAGAGGCCATTGCCGGAACGCCGCCCTGGTTTTCCACCTGTGCACATTGTACATCGCGCGACGCCTGCTGGCTCCAGGCACGCCTGACGTGTCCGATCTCTACGCCGCATACTACGGGAGGCCGTAGCCGGATGCGCCCTCCCCAGGACCAGGAAAAGCGCAGCAGTCCACCGGATTAAAATCCGACACCCGATCAACGGCTAAAACATGTTGACCTGGTCCATCGGCAAGGGTCGCCACCAACCGGAGCGCGGAGACCCGAGAGGCTCGAGCAAAGCCCCGGAGCAATGACGCTGATTCACCCCGCCGCCCACGACCGGCTCACCAGCCGAAGTCCCTGGAATAAAAAAAGAATCTCCTTTCCTCCGCCGAAAATTATGATTTGATCCTGTGTCCCGTAGACCGGGCGAGGATCGACGGATGCAGATATTTGTACCGAGGGAAACACATTCACCCGACCCGCGGGTCGCCTTGCTTCCACCACAGGCCGAGAGCCTCGTGTTGGCTGGCGCGAATCTGCAGATCGAATGCGGACTGGGCGAATCCGTATACGCAACGAACGGCGACTACACGGAAAAGGGAGCGGTCGTCACTGAAGACCGAATGGGGGCGCTCCGCGTCGCCGACATGGTTCTACGCCTGAACCCCCCGCCCCCGCAGGAGGCGGGCGCCATGAAATCCGGCTCCATCCACATCAGCCATCTGGACCCCTTCCGGAACACGGACCTGGTCTCGCTGCTGGCAAAGTCTGGAGTCAGCGCAATCAGCATGGAGTTGATCCCCCGAACCACCCTCGCCCAGAAAATGGACGCCCTGAGTTCCCAGGCCAACCTTGCGGGATATGCGGCCGTCATCGTCGCGGCGGGACGTTTGAAAAAGATCTTTCCCATGATGTCCACGCCCGCGGGGACGATTGCTCCGGCCCGCGTTTTCGTGATCGGGGCCGGCGTTGCCGGCCTCCAGGCCATTGCCACGGCAAAGCGCTTGGGTGCGGTGGTGGAGGCATTCGATACGCGCCCCGTAGTCGAAGAACAGGTAAAGAGTCTCGGCGCAAGGTTCGTAAAGGTCGATCTCGGAGACACGGGCCAAACAAAGGACGGATACGCCAAACCTCTGACGGAGGAACAACTGGGCGAACAGCGTGATGCGATGGCCCGGCATTGTGCGTCGGCCGATGTGGTAATCACCACTGCAAAGCTCTTCGGACGACCCGCCCCGCGCATCGTTACCGACGACATGCTGCAGGGCATGGCACCGGGCAGCATCGTCGTGGACCTCGCGGTGGAATCCGGAGGAAACGTGGAAGGCTCCGAGGTCGACGAGGAAGTGGTCCGGCACGGGGTCCGGATCTTGGGCCTGGCGAACCCGGAGGGACGGGCCGCCATCGACGCAAGCCAGGTCTACGCCAGCAACCTGGTGAATTTCGTCACCCACTTCTGGGATGAAGGCCAGAAATCGTTTCAAATGGATACCGAAGACGAACTGATTCAAGGATCCCTGATCACCCACGGGGGGGAAATTGTGAACGAGTTGATCCGCAAGACGATGGAACCAGGGATCTGAGGGGAGATTCAGGAATGGTACTATTACTTTTCATCTTTGTTCTGGCGATCTTCTTGGGATTCGAGCTGATCTCCAAGGTCCCCTCCCAGCTACACACCCCTTTAATGTCTGGATCAAATGCGATCTCCGGAATCACGATCGTGGGCGCATTGATCGCCGCCGGGCATACGGAGTCGGGGGGGCTCGGCATCATTTTGGGGACCGCGGCACTGATCGCTGCGACAGTCAATGTAGTCGGCGGATACCTGGTGACCGACCGAATGCTCGGCATGTTCAGGCGAAAGAACAGCGGGGGTCAGTGAACATGCCTGAAGTGATGACCGATATCTGCTACATTGCAGCCTCGATCCTGTTCATCTTCGGATTGAAGATGCTCAGTTCGGCGGACACCGCGCGCCGTGGAAACCTGATTTCCTCAATCGGCATGCTGCTTGCTGTCGTGGCCACACTTTTTCGGTCGGGAATGAGCTATCAGTGGATCCTGGTCGGCGTTATCGCCGGAGGGGCCATCGGCGTCCTGGCAGCCCGGCTGGTTAAAATGACCGGTATGCCGGAGATGGTAGCGCTGTTCAACGGATCCGGGGGAATTGCAAGCCTCCTCATAGGGCTTGCCGAATTCTTTGGCAAAAATCAGCAACCGGACTTCGCGGTGGCCTTTCCAACAGCACTGGCCGTAATGATCGGCGGCGTGACCTTCACAGGCAGCCTCCTCGCGTACGGCAAGCTGTCGGAAAAGATCCCAGGAAAGCCAGTTTTATTCGCTGGCCAAAACTGCCTGAATCTGACGCTGGTGATCGGCGGCCTGGTACTTGCCGTTCTTTTTTCCCTTCACGTGGGCGACGGGTCCATCATCCTTCTCCTGCTGGCCGCTCTGTCCCTGATGCTTGGGGTCGCGCTGGTCATTCCCATAGGGGGGGCGGACATGCCTGTGGTCATCGCCCTCCTCAACAGTTATTCCGGGCTGGCGGCCTGTGCTGCCGGCTTCATCATTCGAAACAATGTACTTGTGGTCGCCGGCGCCCTGGTGGGCGCGAGCGGACTGATTCTCACCCACATTATGTGCAAGGCAATGAACCGCTCCCTGGCAAATGTTCTGTTCTCTGGATTCGGGTCCGCAACCACCTCCGTCGGCGGCCGGAAAGTTGCAGGGGAAGCCAGGCCCGTTTCCGCCGAGGACGCCTACTATATTCTCGAAGCGGCCCGATCGGTCATTTTCGTTCCCGGGTATGGAATGGCGGTTGCACAGGCACAGCACGCGGTCGAGGAACTGGGACAGATCCTGGAGTCCAACGGGACGGAAATCTGCTATGCAATACATCCAGTGGCCGGGCGGATGCCCGGTCACATGAATGTCCTGCTCGCCGAGGCCAATGTGCCCTACGAAATGTTATCCGAACCCGGAGACGTGAACCCGATCATGAGCACGATCGACGTGGCAATCGTAATCGGCGCCAACGACGTGGTGAATCCCGCTGCCCGGTCCGATGAATCCAGCCCCATCTACGGCATGCCGATCATCAACGTCGACCAGGCAAATACCTGTATCGTGCTG
>CAZTAB010000507.1:0-3253 GCA_964611475.1 uncultured Verrucomicrobiota bacterium
GTCATTCGGTTCGCAGGTGGTGAGGCCATAAGGGTCGTAGCCGGGGGGCGGGCGGTGGCGGAACTCTCCGTGACTGCGGCCAACGAGCTGGTTGACGGGATCGAGCCGCTGCGGTTCGAGGCGGACGTCTGGCAACCGCAGGGGGAATCAAGATCGCTGGGGTTTCAGTTATTTGGGTTGCAGTGGGAGCCGGTTCAATAACATGAGCCGAGTATGTATGACTTGAGATCCTCCGGGGTGCACAAAGCCAGCCGGAGGGAGTCCCGGTGCCTGGCTAAAACCTGCCCCATGAAGTTCCGGCGTTCCCGGGCCATCCGCCGGCCCTTTTTTGATCTTCTCCAGCACGAGGCCAGGCATCAAGGCTCGCCTGGTGCTTCTGGCCCTGGGGGGCATGAGGAATGCGTCTGTTCAGGAAAAGCCCGCATGTAAAAAGCGCGATTGATGCGATGAAGGGGAGAGATCATCGATCCTGGCGGCAGTCACTTATTTATTCCGGCGACCGCATTTCCCTGATTTCCTGCATCGCGATCTCCAGTTTGCGCACCCGGTACAGGGTTTCCTCCTGAGTGATGCGGGAGCGGTCAAGCATTTCCGCGACGATGCCGACGAGGAATACAATCAAAGCGGAGCCTCCGAATGTCGCGGCGACAAAGCCCGCCCATTTGTGAGGTGTAAATGCGCCCGTTGTAATTCTGGTGTACATCAGGAAAGCGAAAAAACAGAGCGCGGCACCCCCAAGCAGAATCGAGAGAAAAGCGAAAAAGCGAAGCGGCTTGTAGTCACGGTACGTGCGAAGAATGATGGCACCCGTCCGCAACCCGTAGCGAATCACGCCGGGTGCAATGCGTGATGTCCCGTGCTCCCGAACCCCCTGAACCTTGAGCGGCACCTCGCGAATGGACAATCCCGCGTACGCCAGGGTCAGGAAGACTTCGTGTGTATAGGTGAAATTTCCGGTCAGCACCAGCCGGAGATATGCGTTGCGGGAATACGCCCGAAATCCACAGGAGACATCATGATAACGCCTTCCCGCCATGGCACTGATGAGGCGAGCCATGAAGTTGTTCCCCCACTTCTTGATCCAGGGCATCTTCGGAGCCAGGTCCCGGTTCGCAAAACGGGACGCGGTTACGAAATCTGAAGTACCGCTCAGGATCGGCTTCAGGAGCATTCTCTTGTCTTCGGGGTTGAATTGTCCGTCCGCATCGATTGTCACGATCGCGTCGGCCCCCAGTTCAGTCGATCGCTGGATGCCTGTTCGAAATGCCGCTCCGACTCCCTGGGGTTGATCGTTGCGGATCACCATTGCTCCTGCTTCCCGGGCCAGTTCTCCCGTGCGGTCGCTTGATCCGTCATCGATCACAAGCACCGTGACGGAGGATATCCCCTCGATCTCCCGCGGAATCCGGGCAATCACATCCGCGACCGTTGCCTCTTCGTCGAGTGCGGGAATCTGGACTACCAGTTTCATGGGAGGAGCGCAAGCGGGTCAGCAGACCGTGCCTGCAGGGGCGAAGGCGATAATCTGTATTCCGCTATCGTTTGGATCGAATACGACCTTGGGACGCAGTCTTTTCCCTGAGCTAAATTCCCGGGGTTCATGCGGGTCCTCCTTTCCTCGACTCCGTTTCCACGCATTTCCTCATCAGTGTGAAATCCTTGCGATCGATCAGTCGCAACCCGAACGGTATAGCACCGCACCACGCGGCTCCGCATAAAAGGATTAGCAGGTTTTGTCCGGAAAGACGATCCTGGAGGACGTACAGCCCCATGGAGCAGACCAAATACAGGACGACAAGGCGAACAGGCCGAACGGAGGCCAGGGGCAGCCACCTGGGAAGTCGGACCATCCAGGCGAGGATGCAGTTCAGAAGAATCAGGCTGATGATCGTTGCCAACGCCGTTCCCCGTTCTCCCAGCGGCGGTACCAGCAGGAAATTCAATGCAAGGTTCAGGACTGCGGCAAGCAAGGTGCTTATGCCGAAAATCCTGTTGAGGCCGATTACCATCATCAGGCGGCCCAGAATGAAGTAAACTAGGAAAAGGATTGCAACTGGAGCGGTCCAGGCCAGGATCGGGACGGCATCGAGAAACCGATCGTTGCTGAGCACGAGAATGACCGCCTCACCGCACTGTGCGAGCGCGGCGGCCGCGGGAAAGGTCAAAATCAGTCCGTACCGGACCTTGAGTTGTACCAAGGCCTGTACCTCCGGCCGGGAGGAAAGGGTCGAGATGTCGCGTTCTCCGGCCGTGTTCGCCTGGCGAAAAAACTCGGAATTAAAAATTTCGACCAGCGACATTCCCGCCATGTATCCGACCATGGAGATATTCAGACACAGTGAATAATTCCCCACGGCGGCGACATCCTTGAGCCAGATGAGAACGTATCGGTCCTGGATGCGGAACAGCCAATCCCCAAGCATCATTGGAAGAAGGGGCAGGCCGAAAAGGAGAATCTCGCGGGTGGAGACTCGCTCGGTTTTGATGCTCCACAGTTTTCCTATGCCGGTCCATTGGTGAGTCAGGATGGTCGTCAGGATCATCCAGCCGAGCCATATCCAGAGAACGGTTCGTACCGATAGAGTACCGAAGAAACAAAAGGGAATGATGAAGAGAAACCAGGCGTCTGCATAGAGCAACTGGGATGTGCGCGCGTACACGAATCTCTGCTGCCCCAGTAGAAAATGGACCCTCTGTATCACGTTGAGAGTGAGAAGAAGGAGCGCGCCGGTGATCAGAAAGTCAGGGGTTTCCAGGTTTAGTTTCGCCGGTTTCCACAGAATCAGCAGGAGCATGATGGGCACGCCGAGCAGCGCCACCGCAATCACGCCGCGGCGCATTGCGCTTCCCAGAGCCCCGTACTGGAAACTCTCCGACTTGCCCGGACTCCTGCTTCGCAGGAATTCGAGGCTACCGAGAGAAAAAATGACGGCCAAGCAGGAAACCGTGAGGCTCACGAGCGTGAGCGTGCCATATTCCTCCTTGTCCAGGAGCGAGGCCAGGATTTTGATGCGAACGGGGACCAGCAGGAACCGAAGTGCAATGAAACCCAAAGAAGCAAGCCCGAGATAAAGGACGGATTGCAAATTCCGCTGGGTCATAGGGGCAGTGTCACGCGAAGAAGATAAGCTTGCAATGCTAACTTCTATCGGCGGGTGGAACGTGACGCGGACTTCCGCCCATGTTCAAAGGCCCGGTATTCGCCCTGCGCAAAAGGCACGGGGACTCAAGCCTCTAGAACGGGGCTCCGGCT
>CAZTAB010000508.1:0-2860 GCA_964611475.1 uncultured Verrucomicrobiota bacterium
TTGGTTGTCATGTGGCTGGCTCCGATCACTAGCTATTCCTTGGATGCCCGGATCGTCAAGGGCTTCTAATTCGAATCTTGCTTTTCCGGGCGGGTTCAGGGATCAGGGTACGACCTATGAAAGTTCTCGGACTTGACTCCAGCACCCAGAGCCTCAGTGCAACTCTGATCGATACGGAGCGCCGTGAGGTTCTCCGTGAAGCCGCGGTTCATTTCGACAGGAACCTTTCCGGATACGGCACAACGAATGGAGTGTTTCGGGCCGGGGATGCGGGGCAGGTCCATGCGCCTCCGATGATGTGGCTTGACGCAATGGACCTCCTGTTTACGCGTCTGCAGTCGGATGGCGTCAATCTAGGTGAGATTGCGGCGATCTCCGGATCGGGCCAGCAGCACGGGTCGGTTTACCTGAATGCCGACGCGGAAGCGCGTCTGGCCGGGTTGGATCCGTCGCGGACGCTCGCGGATCAGCTCAAGCCCTGTCTTTCCCGCGAGACTTCCCCAGTCTGGATGGATTCGTCAACCTCGGGGCAATGCCAGGAGATCACTGCTGCGTTTGGCGGGGCCGCTTCGATGGCGGAGGCGACAGGGTCGACCACATTCGAGCGCTTCACCGGACCGCAAATCCGGAAGTTCCACCAGGAGGATCCGGATGCCTACGGGGCCACGGCACACATCGCGCTGGTGAGTTCGTTCATGGCGTCCGTGCTCGCAGGGCGAATCGCGCCGATCGACTACGGGGACGGCGCGGGCATGAACCTGATGGAGATCCGCCGCAGGAACTGGCATCCAGCTGCGCTCGAAGCCACCGCTCCGGGCTTGGGAGAACGCCTCCCGCCGCTTGTCGCGCCCTGGACTGATCTCGGTCCGGTCTGCGGATACTTCACTGCAAAGTACGGTTTCGACGATGGCACGCGGGTCATCGCGTGGTCGGGAGACAATCCGAACAGCGTGATCGGTGTCGGGCTGGTCGAGGCGGGGCAGGTCGCAATCAGCCTTGGCACCAGCGACACCTATTTCGGAACGATGGCGTCATGCCGCACGGATCCGCAGGGAGAAGGCCATGTTTTCGGTTCGCCTACCGGCGACTACATGACACTGATCTGCTTCCTGAACGGGTCGCTGGCCCGGGAGCGGGTTCGGGACGCGCACGGACTTGACTGGGATGGTTTTTCCTCGGCCTTGCGGTCGACCCCTCCTGGAAATGACGGGAAGATGATGCTTCCCTGGTTTGAGCCGGAGATCGTGCCCCGCGTGACGGTGCCGGGAGTTCGCCGTCGGAACCTCAAGGAAGCCGACGGGCCTGGGAACTGCCGGGCCGTGGTGGAGGCTCAGATGATTTCCATGCGGATTCATTCCGAGTGGATGGGTGTTCAGCCGACGCGGGTTTTTGCCACTGGGGGCGCGTCCGCCAACCGGGAGTTGCTCCAGGTCATGGCGAATGTATTCGGATGCCCCGTGTACCGCTCCGATGTTGCGAACAGCGCTGCGCTGGGTGCGGCGTTACGGGCCGCACATGGCGTATTCGAATCGAGCGGAAATCCGGTGCCGTGGGCCGAAATAGTGAAAGGGTTTACGGATCCGGTGGGCGATTTCACGCTGACTCCCGATCCATCCACTCGCATGCTCTACGACGATCGGGTTGACGCGCAACGTGTGTTCGAGCGTGATTCGCTACGTTAGTCCTTAATTGACCATGGATTGGCCGGGGGCCACAAGGGTCGCGGCCCCTCGGTCACCTTTTCCTTGGCCGGGAGTCCTTTTTCGAAACGCCCTGGATCGCGGGACACCGCTGGTGTCCGGAGAAGGAAGCGGCAGGGCCTGTGGCCTCGATTTGCGGGCGTTTGGATCGCCAGGGGATCTTCCAACACGCCCGAGGGGAGGCGTTGTTTCTGATCGGACCGATCAGTATCGTCGCTTTCATGGGGTTCAGGGCCCTTTGACCAAGCCGTCCTGCGGTCGGCCCTCCGAATTCTGATCAGGAGCTCCAGATGCCCTGCTCCCGCATCTGTCGCAGAGCGGTTCCTGCCCAGTCCTTGTTGGCGAGGGGGCTGGCGGGCGACGGATGCAGAATGCGTCCCACGCGGGGCGCGGCTTTTCCGAGTGCAGATTGTATCCGCGCCTCGGCGTAGGTTCCGACCGCGACCAGCCACTCCGGATTTGTGTTGCGGACGACTGACCGCAGGTGGCGGTCGCAGGCCTCCATCAGCCTGACCGTTTCCCGCGCCGGCAACTTGTCCGGTGTTACATTTCGGCCGGATTCCGCCATGAAAACAAGCGGACAGTAGTTGATGACCAAGTGGTTTTCGAAAAACGACTCCGGGCTGTCGAATTGATTGGCAAACAGTCCCCACAATCGCTTGCCGCTGACCTCGGAGCGAGGACAGGCGAGACCTTTTATCGGCCGTTTCGGATGTTCGTTTGGAGGCCGGCCGATCGGTGCGTCCAGCTTGAGCCAGTCCTTTACCGCGGACACCTCTCCAAACGGGATTCCGGTCTGGGCCATTCCCCATGGCCCTGGGTTCATCCCTAGGAACACGACCTGTTTCGAACCTTCCCCATAAGACTCAAGGTAGGCGCCATGCATCCGCCATGCGTAGTCCAATGGGTTATAGATATGCGTAATGGGTGGAGAAAAGACGAGAGAATCCACGTCCCGGGCGAGATTCCTCGCCACGCGCTTCAAGGCGTGTGTCATGGTGTAGCCGTTTCCCTCAATGTATCCTCATTACAACCGAGATCCGGATCACGCGGGATTGCAGATGCGATCGGGATTCCACAACAAATATCCATGCATCCATGGCAAAATTCAATGACCCGCATGGATGATAACGGAAATTCCGGGTGGCAAGGCCCCTCGC
>CAZTAB010000509.1:0-2885 GCA_964611475.1 uncultured Verrucomicrobiota bacterium
GCTCACCGCGGCATCGGCCTTCATTCCGGGAACCGTTCCCGACGCCACCCTGCGCCTAGCAATCTACAATGGCGGCAGTCTGGAGCACGGTCCAGACGGAGGCCCGCCGGCACGGCTACTTTGTGATCTAGGAAAGCGCGGCGGATTGAAGACGGGGTGGAACCGGTTCGAATTGCCGGAAGCCGTCGAAATCCCGGCAAATTCCGATCTCTGGATATCCTGGAAAGGGTCCGTCGGCCTCGATGTCTGTTACATCGAAGAACCTCCCGACCACTCCGGCTTCCAGAAGAAGCGTGGCCGTTGGGAAAGCCGAGCCATCGACATCGGGCTGGACGCGTCTTGGCCCGCAACCTGGCCGGCCGATGCCGACGGATCCTTCGGCGATTCCTGGTACGCGTTCTGCCTACATATGGTGGGGGTGGAGGAAACGGCGGAGACAAGACGAACGGGTACGTTCAACGACTGAGATGACAGCGTTTATTACTACCTGAGGTCTTCCCCCCATGAATGTAATCCTCATCCTCTGCGGCACCCTTCGCCGGGACCATTGCTGGCCCTACACCAACGGCAAGCGGCTGAACGAGTGCTGGAGCCGGGAGGCACCCGCCTGGCTCGTGTCCACGCCCAACATGGAGCAGGTCGACAAAAGGAACCTCCTGTCCATCGCGTAGTCTTGCATCCCTAACGCAATGGCATGCAGGACCATGGGCGGCATCCGCCGGATGCCGTGAGTTCCGGGCAAACACTCTGGGGCCGGCCAATACAGGCAACATGAGGCGATCTGCAGCCGAAGTAAACGAAAACGGGGCATCGCCCTCATCCTTCGGTGCCTGAAATCAATGTTCGACGTTCACCATGACCTGGGGGCCTTCGGGCAGTATGCAGATGCTCTGCTCTCCGGCCTCGTCTCCAGTCCGCTCCGACAGCAGATCCTCCACCGATCGGCAGGGCGTCAGGAGCGCGCTTTGGATCTGCTCGTCGGATAGCCGGTCGCTGTAGACGTGAACATCGGCCCGCTGTTGGATCATCGCCTGGATCTGCACCTGCCACTGGTCGTGGCGACTGAATCCGGGTTGTTCCAACAGCCGCAGAACTCCTGCGGGCGAGCCTCCTTCCTGAAGCAATTCGAGATAGCAACCGTGATCAGGCAGCCCATCCGCGCATTCGGCGGCCAGCAAGATCGTGCCCCCCTCCTTTACGACACGGTTGGCCGCGCTCATCCCCTTGACTGTCTGGTAGAGATTCTGGTCGAGTGGATATCCGCTGTTGGTCGTGACCACGACATCGTAGCGGCTGGCCGCCGTGACAAACGCGTTCTCGCGGACAAACTCACATCCCTTCTGATGTGCCCTGAACAGATCGCCGGCAAACACCCCGGTGATCTCCTTTTTCGCATTGAGCGTCACGTTGAGAAGGAAAACCGGCTCGGTGCGGGAGGCGACCTCCAGCATTTCCTCCCAGATGGGATTTCCCATCGTAACTCCCCAGGTTGCTTTGGGGTCGGCGATCATCTCGCGCCCATGGTTGCTGAACACGCTTTCCGATCCCGCAAGCGCAGGGAGCACCGCTTTCGGGCCGCCGCTGAAACCAGCAAAGAAATGCGGCTCGATGAAGCCCGTGTATATGCGCAGGTCCGCTTCCAGGACGTGACGGTTCACCCGCACCGGATTGCCGCGCGAAGTCGTGCCAAGCGGGGCTAACCCATCATCGTCGAACGCGTCATGCTGCAAACAGGAATACAGGTCAACTATGCTGCTGCCCAGCATCGCGCGAAGCTCCATCTCCGTTTGAGGTCGATGCGTACCCAGCGCATTCATCAGAGAGATATCTTCCGATCGAACGCCGGACTCCTCAAGCTCCTGGATGAGGACCGGGAGCATCCGGTCGTTCGGCGTAGGCCGGGTAATGTCGCTATGTACGATCAGCACGGTTGCGCCAGCGCCCACGCGGTCGCGAAGCGGCGGCGACGCGATCGGGTTCCTCATCGCGTCGCGAAGCGCAATCGCCTCATCCTTTACGCCCAGGGAGAAACGGGGGCGCAGCACGTGCGCCGATTCCGGCACCAGAACCGAAAGCCCGGTAGTTCCGTATGCCAGTTCGACCGGCTTCATGATTGGAAATCATTCATCATCAGCATGTCGAGCCCAACGAAGCGACGTTGCCTCCGCCGGGAGACTCTACGTGAAAACAGCGCTCCTGACAAAGCCTGACATACGGAACATTGGAAGCCCCACGGGCCTGGAGGAGATCATGGACAAAAGCATCCCCGGCTAGAGGTCGCGCTGCGGCGATTCAATGACGAAAAGACTGTCACCCTGCAGCGCGGCAGGTTCAAGAATCATGATCCTTACACCGGCGGATCAAGTGAATGCCCCTGCGGGAGGGAACCATCAAGGCACACACAGGTGGACACGCGCCAAAACGCTAAGCCTCATTGCTTTAGGCCCGGACGAGGATCCCATCGGTCCCCAATCCCCAACCCTCAAAAACGGGTCAGCCTGTTGGCCATGGTGCGTGGTTGAATTGCAACGATCCTACTCTCAACCGGGCCATCCGACGCGGCAGCATGAATCGAACGCGGGGAATTGGAAGTGGAAATCAAATAGACTCCCTTCGTACCGTTCAGCACGTTGGACAACAAGGCGTCAGCAGGGTAGCTCCAAAACCGGGCTCCCGTTCGCACGGAGCAGGAAGAAATCTCCGACGGGGCGGCCGAGCTGCCGGATTCGTCATGAATCACCAGAAAGCATTGGGACCCGGCGGGCACCACCCCTCCCCGGTCCATACGCCGATGCCAAATCCGCCGCCCGTCGGATATTCGAAACGCGGCGAGGTACACCCGATCAGACGTGTCCAGGAAGAACCCGTCGTAGGGCCGCTTCCAT
>CAZTAB010000510.1:0-6827 GCA_964611475.1 uncultured Verrucomicrobiota bacterium
GACGGCAATCGAACCGCGGAACTCATTCGGTGGTGGTGCGGGATCCTTCATCCATTCACGGCTCCACTTGTTCCCGTTCACGCCGGCCTCGCGGCAGTCGAGTGTGGGGACAAGCCAGGAGACCGTCGCCACGGCGACGGACAGATTGGGTTCCCCGGGAAAGCCGGAGGCAAAGGTGTTTGGCATTCGCGCAAAAATCAGAGACAGTGGTGCAATTCGGCGGACGCCGGACAAGGAGCGGAAATAAAGGACATCGAATGAATGATATTTTCCGAAAACTCGCGCTGGGACTGGTGCTGATCGGACTCCTGGGCCTGGTGCCCACGGCCTTCGCGCAGGACGAGCCGGAGAGCCCGCCGAAAGTTCAAACGAAAGAACAGAAGCTCACGCTCGGCCAGCTCATTGCCCGCGGCGGGCTGCCCATGTTCCCTCTCGGCCTTTTCTCCATCGCGGTGGTGGCGCTGGTGGTGCGCAACTACATGAACCTGAAAGAATCCGTGCTTCTTCCCCCCCACGCATCCGCCCACCTGCGAAAACTCCTCGAGGACGGCCATCTGGACGAAGCGTCGACATACTGCGAGGAGAATCGCTCGCTGCTCACGGACACCTTCTCTGCCGGGGTCGAACGCGCCGCCACCGGGACCGCCACCATCGAGGTGGTGAAGGAGGCGATCGAGGAAGCCGGCACCGAACAGATGATCTCGCTCATGCGACCCATCAATTATCTGTCCATCATCGGGGCGGTGGCTCCAATGCTCGGACTGCTCGGGACGGTCAGCGGAATGATCAAGGCGTTCCAGACCATCTCCGTCGGCGGCATGGGGAAACCCGAACTGCTCGCCCAGAACATCGGAGAGGCGCTGGTCACCACCGTCCGGGCTGATCATTGCGATCCCGGCAATGCTTTTCTATTTCTACTTTAAAAACAACTTCATGAAAACCATGGCCACTCTGGGAAGGCAAACGGGGGCACTTGTCGAAGTCCTCCGCGGCCACGCCACCAACAAGAATTGAAGTTCCCTCTCCCAGGCATTTCCGACGACGAGTCGGTGCAGATGGCACCGATGATCGACATGGTCTTCCTGCTTCTCATTTTCTTTATGGTGGCGTCCCACCTCAATAAGATGGACCGGATCGAGATCGAGCCGCCGGTGGCCGAAAACGCCGCAGTACCGGATGAACTCGCCGGACGCAGGACCATCACCATCAAGGCGGACGACTCCATCTTCGTCGGCAACACTCCGCGGGACCTCGAGGAAGTCACCCAACTCGTGGAACAGGCGCGACGGGACCTTCCGCAAATCAAGATTTTTCTCCGTGCGGATCGCGGGGTAAAACATGGGCGGGTCCGGGACGTCATGAAAGCCTGCGCCGAGGCCGGCGTGCTGGAAATCATCTTTGCCACCTATGAAAGCGAACCGTCGTGAATCCCATGCTCAAAGACCTCATGGAGGAACGCACGGAACTACCGATCGCGCCCCTGATCGACGTGGTATTCCTTCTGCTGATCTATTTCATGGTCGTCGCATCCCTCCGACCCCAGGAAGCTGACCTCGGCATCACCCTGCCGGGCACCATTCTGCAGTCCAAAGCGGTGAACATGCCGGATGAGCAGATCATCGATGTGCAGAAGGACGGCACAGTGGTGCTGAACGGGAGGATCTACGGGGTGGCGAACCGAAGAGGCCTACCCGGACTGGCTGCGACCCTCAATCGGTACAGGCAGGCTGCAGAGTCGAGCGGATCCAACGCGCTGATCACCGTGCAGGCCCAGGACGAAACGCGGCACGAGCGCGTGATCGATGTCCTGAATGTTTGCGCGGGGGTCGGCGTTAAGTATGTCACATTCGGCCTGGGCGAATGATTTCGGTCCGAAACCAGTGGCAGGTTGGCCTTCCCTGGCCGAAGAGAAACAACGGGAAATCCCGAAGCGAGGAAGGATCATGAATGCAAAACGGAGGCGCGTGCGCTCCCCATCGCAATGCTTGATCGTCGGTTGCTCTGCCCGGGTTGGAAGCCCACGTCACGGGAAAGGCTCGGTGTTGTCCCTGGTCGTGCTCCTTTTGCTGCTGCCCGTCATACCCGGCACCGCACAGGAGCTGACGGTATACGAGCTGTCGATCCAAGAACTTTACCGCGACGCGTCCTACAAGATCCAGTCCCGTGCGTACGCGGATGCCATCCCGTCACTGCGCGAGATCGTTGCCCGCCTTCCGGATCCCCAGCTCCCATCTGCGGTCCGCATGCTGGAGTACGGGCTGTATCACATTCCCGTCTGCCAGGTCGAGTTGAACAACCTCGACGGCGCCCTCCGCGGTTTCGCAAAGTACCTGAAACGTTTCCCCCGGGGTATCTATCATGAACAGTCAAGGATTCTCATAGCGGAAATCCACGCGGCGCAGGAGTCATGGGACAAGGTAATAGAAACCACCCGGGAGCTTCTGGATTTTCCGAGTCTGAAAACGCAACGGCGCGTACTCGCCGCGTATCTCAACGGCGAGGCGAAATTTAGGCTCGAGAACTGGGAGGCGGCGATCACCCCTCTGCTCTACGTGTTCGACCGGGGGTGGGATCCCGACATTCGCTCCGAAGCGGCGGTCATGGCCACCATCAGCCTGCTTCGGCTGGAACGTATTTCGGAACTGTTCAGGTTTCTGCCCCTGGTTTTCCAAACCCTCGCACAGTACGACATTGAGCTGAACATCGCCCTGATTGAAGGCGGTGACGACCGGTTCGGCCAGGGTGAATTCGAGGACGCGATCCTTCTGTACCGGCCGGTCTACTTTAAACCCGAACTTCTGCGCCAACTCCGCGCGCGCATCGAGGAGACCGGCCGCAAACGGGACCGGCTGTACCAGAGTGGACTGGATCTCGGTGAAATCCTCAGTCTGCGGCGAAAGTATTCCCGGCTACTAGATTCCCTCGAGCGGCAGCGCGAGATGGTCATCAAGTACCCCGAGTATGACCAGCAGCTCGTCATGCGACTCGCCGAGACGCACCGCCAGCTCGAACGCAACTGGGAAGCCATGCTGCAGTTTCACAGTATCTACGAGCGGTGGCCGGAACACCCGCTCGCAGAGGAGGCCCTCTATCTCGCGTTCGGGGCCGCGCTGGACCTCGGAACCGAAGTGCATGCCCTGCGGGAAGGGTACGAGTACCTGTCCGCCTTTCCCGCCGGCGAATTCTACGAACTGATCAGCCTCACCGTGGCGCAACTCCATGTGACCCGAAAGGAATGGCGGGACTGCGTGGACGTGGGTCTAGAGGCGCTGGAGGCAGTCCCCGACCACGAAATGCGGGCGGAGATCGACTTCCTCGTCGGGTATTAGCACTACCAGTAGGAGGAACTCCCGGAGGCCCTGGGACGGATCCGGGAGCTCCGGGAGGACTATCCGCTCAGCGATGTAAAGGAGGATGCCGACTACTGGCACCCCATGACACGGTTGTTTCTCCAAGAGTACCATGCGGCCCATGTCGAATTCCAGGAGTTCGTCGGGCGGTACTCCGAGAGCGACTACCTGGAGGACGCAACCTTCCGCCTCGGCGTCGCGCAATACGGAGACGACGATTTTGAATCGTCAGAAAAAACGCTTCAACATTTCGTCAAGATCTACCCGGAGAGCAAGATCGTTGCGGAGGCCTACTGCATGCTGGGCGACATCCATGGCGCATGGGCCCAGCTAGGCCAGGCGATTCAGTACTACGATACCGGTATAGACAAGGCGGATAACATCATCCATGTGAATTACGGAACCTTTCAGACCGCCCGTGTCTTCGAGCTCCAGGGAGAACTCGAGGGAATCATCCGGTTGTTCAAGTCGTACATCGACACGTATGGAGAGAGGGGAAACGTCACGCAGGCAATCTACTGGATCGGCAACATGGAGATCCGCCTGGGACGTGAACAGGAAGGGTATGAAACGTTTCTCCAGGGAATCGTCACGCATGGAGACGACCCAAAACAGTTCGGGATCGACATGATCATTCGCGACTTGATTGCCGACCAGGCAAACGCCGCGGACTCCGAGAACCGGCGAGCTTTTAGCCGATCCCTCCGGGGAAAACTGTCCGACAGTCAGGACGCGGGTGACCAGAGGACGCTGGAGCTGCGCTTGGTAACACTGTTCGCGGAGACGCAGCGTGACGTCATCCAACGGGGCAAGCTCATGGCCGTGCTCCTTCACGAAAGGAATCTTGAACGCGCCGCGCCGATTACACTGCTCACGATGGGAGACGAAGCCTCCGCACGAAAGAAGCAGAAACTCGCAGAAGCGGCCTACTCAAAACTACTCGGAGACTACGGGGGATCGGATCTGGCACTCGGGGCCATGCTGGGACTCGCTGATCTCTACGCGGTTCAGGGTCGAAGCGAAGACGCCATCGACCTGTACCGGCGCATGATTGCGAAGTATCCAGGAGAGGCGGAAGCAGGCTCCGCGCAGAAACGGATCGGTGACGTGCTGCGTGGCCAGAAGAAGTATGAAGAGGCGCTTCTTGCCTACCAGGCCGTGCTGTCTGTCCGCGACTGGCGGGGGCCGCTCTGGCCGGAGTCGCTGTTCCGGATCGGGGAATGCCACCGGAGCCAGGAACGCCACGAGGAGGCGTTCGCTTATTTTCAGCGCATATACGTTTTGTACGAGAACTATGTCCCGTGGATGGCAAAGGCCTACATCGCCGGAGCGGAGTGCCTAGAGAAGCTCGGTCGGGAGAAGGAAGCCGTCCGCCACTACGAGGAGATGCTGGCCCGACCGGAACTGCGGAACTCGTCCGAGGTGAAAATCGCGGACGAAGCGTTGAAGAGACTGGGGCGCACATCATGAATATGAAACACGCCATTTGCGCGTTTTTTCTGCTGGCGCCATCCCTCACGGGTTCGGCTGCGGCGGCCGAACAACCCTCCGTGCGAGTGTGGATCGACAAGGAACTGGGCTGGGACGCCACGCTCATCGGCCGCACCGCCGTGGATGACAAGATTCGATTCCTTCAAAAGGGAAAAGAAGGAGAAATTCGGCTCCCGGTGTCGGGCCTCCTCCGGGTGGACTTTGAAATCAAAGTCAACCGCAACGAAATCATGGATCTTTACCTGAATGAGAAATACGAAAAGCTGAAACGGCTCCTGGCGGACGCGCTGGCCCCGGCGCAGGAATACCTGGACGTTCCCAGCAATCTTTGGCCGCTACAGCGAGTCTACATGAAAACATTGCTCTGGAGCGGCGACTACGCAGCCCTGGACCAGTATACAAAACGCATCCTCCGCCTCCACCCGGTCTCACGGGAGCGGGACGAAGCGACCCTGTTCCGGGTCCTTGGATTGTCGGGGATCGGGAAGAGTTCGGAAGCACAGGCGCTTTTCCGGGATACGAAACTCGACCTGGAGACGCTTGTCGATCCTCCCCTCTATCATTTTGCAAAGGCGAAAGTCGCCATCCTTGCCGGCGCGGAAGACGAAGCTCAGGAGGAACTCGCCACCATTGTCTCGTTTCATGCAAAGAATTTCGAATGGATGCCGGCCGCTCTCTACGAATCGGCATCGCAATACATGGCGCGAGGCCAGGCAGATGTCGCGATTCAGATTGCCGAGGAAATCCAGGTAGCCTATCCATCCACGTCATGGAAAGAAAGAGCCGCCACCCTGCAAAAGAAATTCGAATCGGAACGGGAGGGTGGAGAAAAGTTGCTGCAGCACATGGCGCGGTAGCGCTACGTCCCCGCCAACTGCCCGCACGCCGCACCAATCTCCACGCCACGCTCGACGCGGACAGTGCAGGGGATCGACGCCTTCCTCAGTACATCCTGAAATGCCAAAACTCGGTTCTTGCCGGATCTGGACAGGGGGGTTCCCGGCACCGGGTTCCAGGGAATCAGGTTGACGTGTATGAGGGTCCGGCAATCGCCGAGCGGACCGTTGCTCAGCTCGTCCGCCAATCGCTCCGCATGCTCCACTCCATCGTTCTGTTCCTGCAGAAGCACATACTCAAAGGAAACCCGCCGCCCTGTTTTTTTCGCGTAGTCCCGCGTCGCCTCCAGCAGGACACGGACAGGAAACGCCTTGTTTACCGGCATCAACCGGGTGCGCAGTTCGTCGTCCGCAGCATGCAACGATACAGCAAGGTTCACCGGGAGCGACTCCTCCCCCAGCCGCCGGATCCCGGGGACCAGCCCGACCGTGGAGACGGTGAAACTCCGGGCGCCCATATTGAATCCATCCGGATCATGTAGCCGCTCGACGGATTTCCACCAGGCATCGTAGTTATTAAAGGCCTCGCCCATTCCCATAAACACGACATTGGTTAAATTCTTCGGCGAGTCCACAGGACGGGGAACCCGGCCCAATCCGTGCGCTTCGCACGCCGGGCTCTCCACGATGGTCCTCGTGGTTCGCGCCGCCCACAGAACCTGCTCAACAATCTGGGCGGTGGTTAAATTCCGGAGAAACCCCAGCTTCCCGGTGGCACAAAAGACGCAACCCATTGGGCAACCTGCCTGGCTGGAGACACACACGGTCGCGCGGTCCGGATAAATCATGAGCACACTCTCGACCGCCTCCCCTTCAGGAAGCCGAAAAAGCTGCTTCCGCGTCAGGCCACCGTCTCCCGACTGCGAACCCGCGCAATCCAGATTGCCAACGGTTGTCTCCGCCTCAATCCGCCCTCTCAACCGACCGGGAAGCTCATGCATTTCCGCGACGGATGCGGCTAAATTCACGTAGATCCGCCGGTAGATCTGCCTACCCCGGTAACGGGGTTCCCCCCAGCGCTCCACCAGATCCTCGATTTCGGGAAGGGACAAGTCCAGCAGGTTAATCCGGTTGGAGGGTGGAGTGGACA
>CAZTAB010000511.1:0-2281 GCA_964611475.1 uncultured Verrucomicrobiota bacterium
CTGGAGCAATTCGGGAAGCAGCTTGAGCGGCTGAATGGAACCTTGTGCGTCGAAGCCGATGAGAGTCAGGCGATCACCCGATTGACGGGCCTGCTTGCGGGCGCGGAGCCACACCGGTGCTGGTACGAACCCGGATTGGACCTGATTCGGAAGAATGAAAAATTACGGGCCCGGGTCCGGGCGGCAAACTACGAGGCCAACGATCAGGCCAAGGAGGCTTTGGGAGACGCGCTGTTCGGGATCACCTCCGCAATCGCACTGGTCGCGCGTCACGGAACCATTCTCGTCTCCGCGGCCACGCAAAGCGGCCGGCTGCTCTGCACATTGCCTGACCACCACATCGTCCTCGCCACAAAGAGTCAGATTGTTCCTGACCTGGCTGATGGCTATGCAATCCTCCGGGAGCGCTTCCCGGAAAGCTGGCCGTCCTTCATTACCAACATCACCGGGCCGAGCCGGACCGCAGATATCGAAAAAATTCTCGTGCTCGGGGCCCACGGCCCGAAGGATCTGACGGTTATCGTCTGGTAAAATGAGCGAAACCGTATTTCAGTGCCTCCGCGTACGGGAACGACCGGATGGTTCCTGCTCACAGGCCATCGAGCAGCGACCCCTTGGCGCGCTGCCGGACGGGGCTGTCACAATTCGCGTGGAGTACTCGTCCCTCAACTACAAGGACGCGCTATCCGCCACGGGCAACCGGGGCGTCACCAGAGAATACCCCCATACGCCGGGAATCGATGCGGCCGGAATCGTCGAGACATCCGAGTCGGAACGTTTTCGTCCACGGGACAAGGTGATCGTGACCGGTTTCGACCTGGGCATGGACACGGACGGCGGATTTTCCGAATACATTCGCGTGCCCGTCGATTGGGTGATGCCCTGTCCAGAGAAAATAACATTGCAGGATGCCATGCGGTACGGCACCGCGGGATTAACCGCGGGGCTTTGCATTCGCGCACTGGTCGAAGGCCGCGTGACACCAGATCGCGGTCCCATTCTAGTGACGGGAGCAACCGGCGGAGTCGGATCGATATCGGTGGCATTGCTCGGGCACCTGGGGTTTCAGGTGCTGGCAGTCACGGGAAAGGACGATCAACACCCTTTCCTGAAGGCCGCAGGCGCGCACGAGGTGATAAGTCGGGAGGAATTCACCGGCCAACGAGACCGGCCACTTCTAAAATCGAAATGGGCAGCGGCGGTCGATACCGTAGGCGGCAAGGCACTGGACGTCGCGCTGCGCGGTTGCGGGGAGTTCGGGGTCGTGGCCGCCTGTGGAATGGCGGGGGACATCCGCCTGGACACCAATGTTTTTCCGTTTATCCTGCGCGGCGTCCGGCTCGACGGCATGACCTCGCAAAATTGCCCGTCAGAAATTCGCGAATTCATATGGACGAACCTCTCCACCCAGAGGCGTCCGGCAGCACTGGAGTCGCTCACCAACGAGTGCTCCCTGGCGGAATTGCCCGATCGCATTGAATCGATGCTGAGAGCAGAGTCAGTCGGCCGGACCGTAGTGCGCTGCGCCGGGGCCTGATCAGGCTCGCTTCGAGAGTTCCGTGGCTTCGTAGGCTTCCACGTTTCCGATCCAGGCGGCACCAACGGGCACGTCCTCCCTGTGGCACAACATGTCCCAGACTGCACCGAAGGGCATGGTTTTCTGCTCTTCCATAAGCCCCAGTTTCTGGCCGAGTTTCCCACTTGCCTCCAGTTCACGCAGGTGATCCGAGGGATCAAGGAGTGCGGCGAGAATCGCCTTCCGGGTAGCCCGGGTTCCGATTACATACGCCGCAATCCGGTTGATACTGGCATCAAAAAAGTCGAGCGCGACGTAGACCCGGTCCAGCGCATTGCCCCGCAGGATCTCGAGAAACACGTTTCGGACATCGTCGTTGAAAAGCACCACGTGGTCACTATCCCATCGAATGGGTCGACTCGTGTGAATCAGTAGCCGATCCTGGAACTGCATCAGAGCGGAGATCTTGTCGTGAATGGTCTCGGTGGGATGGAAGTGGCCCATGTCGAGGCACTGAACAACCCTTCGTGTCAACGCGTAGGAGGTATAGAACTCCATCGAACCGACCACATAGTCCTCGCTGCCGAGGCCAAACAACTTGCTTTCCACGGCATCGATACAGAGCGATGTGTCGAATCCGTGCGCATCCGACAGTATGTCGTCGTACGCCGCAACGAGGCGGTGCCTTGGCGACCACCGCTCCGCCGGCGAATCCATCGAACCATCCGGAAACCAGTGGTTGTTCACGCAGGGATTCGAAAGCTC
>CAZTAB010000512.1:0-2425 GCA_964611475.1 uncultured Verrucomicrobiota bacterium
CGAGGCACTCGATTTCATCGACCGTGGTCGTGACCAGGTCCGTATCGTGGTGCTTTCCGATCTTGGGTGCTTCGCGCACGTCTGCCACCGCCACGCTTGCCCCGTCGCGAACGAGCTCGATGGCAATCCCCCGACCGATTCCGGAGCTGCCGCCGGTCACCAGGGCGACACGACCTGCGAGAACACTCGCTTTTGCCTTTTTCCCGTTACCCATTGCTACTCGCTTTCGGCTCGTTTTGCCGACAACGATAATTTAACAGAAGAAGATGAAATTCACGGAGAAAATAAGAAATCTGGTGGGTCCCGCATCCCCACTGCGAAACCGTGAATTCCGGTTGCTGTGGTACTCGAACGGCATGTGGTGGCAGGCGTTGACCGTGGAGTTCATGCTCTTTGGCTGGCTGGCGCTCGAGTTGACCGACTCGGCCTGGATGGTTGCGCTCCTCGGGTTTGTCCGGGCCGCCCCCCTCTTATGCGGCATGTTTACTCCGGTCATCACCGACCGGTTTCGCCGCCGCGACCTGCTGATTGTCGTGCAGGGGACCATTCTTGCCAGCATCTGTGTCTTGGCATGGCTTTTCGTGCTGGGGGAACTGAAATTTTGGCAGCTCGCGGTGGGTTCGGCCATCAATGGTGCCTGCTGGACCCTGGATTGGCCCACCCGTCGCGCGATCTATCCCGACCTCATTGGCAGGGGGAAGATCATCGATGCCATGCTTCTCGACAACGTCTGCGTTCACGTGGCCCGCTGTTTTGGCCCGCTCATCGGGGGCGTCCTGATGAACTATACGGGCATCGGCGGCGCATTTGTGCTGACCATTGTGCTGCTCGCAGGTGCTCTGGCACTCCTGACTCTCCTGCGCACCACGTCCCGCGCCCCCTTGGAGCCTGGCCGCGAGGAGAGTTCCTTTCGCAGGATGCGCGAAGGCCTCCGCTACCTCCGGCGGAAACCCCGGATCCAGGGCGTACTGCTCGTGACACTGTTCATGAACATGTGGGTGTTCCCTTTTCTTACCCTCGTGCCGGTCTTTGTGCGCGACGTGCTTCACAGGGGGCCGTTGAGCCTGGGCATCATGACCGGCTCCTTCGGGTTCGGTTCCTTGCTTGGGCTCGCTATTGTCCGGTGGGTGCGCATCTATCATGGGGAGACCCGGGTCTTTGTCCTGGGCTCGGCCGCCTGCGCGGCGGGGGTCTTTTGCTTTTCCCTGTCCGATTTTTTTGCGCTTTCGATTGTTCTCGTCACTTTTGCCGGCGCCGGATTGGCCGGCTTCAGCATTATGCAGTCGGGCATCATTCTTTCCGACTCCAGTGACAAAATGAGGGGGCGGACCATGGCTGCGGCGGTGCTGGCCATCGGGGGCGGACCGATTGGCGGTCTCCAGAGCATCGGAATGGTGGCTGTCTTGGGCGCGCCTGCAACCGTTTCGATCATGTCATTTTTCGGGCTGGCCAGCGTTGTGGGCGTCGGATTCCTGCTTCCCGGGTTTCTGAAGTCGGGGCGCTGATTGAAGTTCCTCTCCCCCGTGTGCTGACGTATAAGTTTACTCCCGATGGAGAACACTCCCATAGCTCGGCCCAGGGTGCTCGTGACCGGTGCCGCCGGGTTCTTTTCCCACCGTCTCGCGGAGAGGCTCGAAAGTCGTTATGACCTTGTGCGGACCGACCTCACGGGAGAGGAGGGTGGCGCGATCGCCCCGTTGGATCTGCTCGACTACAAGGCGGTCGAGCAGGCCATGGAGGGAATGAATCTCGTCATACACCTGGCCATTGCATCGAATCGGGACATGTTGGACTTCAGCGACGCCTCCTATACCGACAATATAATGCGTGTGAACATGATCGGGACCCAGCATGTGCTCCAGGCGGCGAGTGTCCGGGGGGTATCGAGGGTTCTCCTGTTCGGTAGCCAGATGGCGAGCGTGGGGTGGCCCCGGCGGGAACGGGTCGGAACAGACCTTTCTCCCCGGCCGATGGACATATACGGGCTATCGAAGCTTTTCTGCGAAACCCTGGGGGAACTGTATGCGCGGCAGTGGCAACTGCCCGTCGCGGTTCTTCGGGTCGGCGAGCCGTGGCCCCGGCACGAGGGGCACGACATGGCTCGCCTGCAGAGGCGAAGCGGCCGGCATGTTCTTGTTCATTTCGACGACATTTACAAAGGCATCGAATGCGCACTGACCGCCCGGAACGTCCTCTATTCCGTCACGGATTGTATTTCATTCACGGATACCTACTGCGCCGAGGATCACCGGCCGAACTTGATCGGTTACAGGCCCGGGAGGAACTTCACCAAGGCCGGGGCGGAGGAACTGGAGGGGGACTGGACTCCTTCTTCCCTGTCCGCCCGCCCGCGCATCGCGGCGATCGTCACTGCATTCCACCAGGGAAGCCATGCGGACGTGATACTCCGGCGCTGGTTCGAGTC
>CAZTAB010000513.1:0-6644 GCA_964611475.1 uncultured Verrucomicrobiota bacterium
CCGAGGTTCCCGTGACGGTCTGCTGCCATGCCACCATCAGGTCCCCCGAATCATTGACATCCACGCGGGGCTCGATCGGGGTGGTTGTCGTGCCGGAAGATCTGCTGATGCCCGGATAGGTATAGGAGGAGTTGACGCCAAACCACGAGGTGCTGACGTTCATCACCATCATTGCCTGGATGAAGTACTGCCCGGCCTCAAAGTCGGGGAACTGCTGAAACGCCAGGAAAATTTGGTCGTCCGGGCCAATCGCCACGTCGGGCTGCCTCGCATTCGGCGCGAACCCGACGTCATCGAAAATTTCCCAGGATGTACCGCTCCATCGGCGCACCCGAACCCGGTCAACGGACCCGAGGGACAATTCGTCCCAGGCAACAACAATCCTCCCGATGCTATCGACCGCGATCGACGGCGTCTGGGAATTGATGCTACCAGGAATCCCGGTCGACGCGGACGTCCCCAGCCCCTCCCAGACGGAACCGTTCCACTTGTGAAGATAAACTTTGGGAACCGGAAAATGCGCCACCTGGTATGCCACGACGGGGAAGCCGTCCGTGCCGATGGCCACCGCAGGCTGCAGTGCATTGGTGATCACGTTGTTGGCAATTCCCTGGCCGCGCGCCGAGCCTCCAAGTTCAACCCAGTCGCTGCCGTCAAAGAAACGGCCGTAGATCGAGGTGGGCATGTTGGTCTGGGAGGTCTCCTGCTCCCACGCCACAAATATCGTATTGTCCCGGACCGCGACGCTCGGGTTCATCGAGGGGTCGGGGGTTTGGCTGATGCCCGTGCCAAAAATCGATCCACCAACGCCAAACCACTGGTCCTCCATCAGCTTCCAGAGGTCGAGTCCTTCGGGATCGACCGGAACCGCACCGCGCCACTTCTTCAGATAAATCTGCTGGAACCCACCCTCATCTTCATCCTCATAGGCAACCACAGGACCGTCATCATCCGCCAGGACCATGTCATGATTCTCCCCGGCCGTCCTCCCCTCGATACCCTGGCCGACAACAATCACGCACGCGAAGTCCTGAGGCCCCAGCCCCACCTCCCCGCCGAATACCTCCACGGTGTACTGTCCTGGAGGCATGTCCGGGATCTTGATCACTTCAACATTGTTTACCTCGTCGGAAAGGAAGTCTTCCACCGGATCAAGCTGTTCGCTGTGAAGCCCATCGGCGGACCAGAAGTTTCCGCGCCAGCCCGAGTCATCCTCCGCCCTCACGATCAAATCGAGATCGTTGACCAGCACTGGGCCCGAGCCAGGAGTCCCCGGAAGATCGGTCCAGGACAAAACAATTCCCAATCCGCCCTCGTCCTGTCCAACCGTGATGGGGTACGACCATGTCTGATCCGTGATCAGGGGCGAAGTCTGATCCTGGTCCAGGAAAATGATCCGGTCTGACGCCTGCGTCTGTATCCCCCGGACAGAACGGACCACATCGACTCGCCCCCAGCCCTGGTGGACGGCCGCCGGGGCGCCCAGAAACGAGGGCTTCGTATAGGCAAAGGAGTTCAGGTTTCGGGCGCCGCTAACCAGCACCGCCTTCATCAGCGCGGGGCTGATGGCCTCCTTGCCGAGGACCTGGGTGAAGTATTCATAAATGAGGGCCCCGGCGCCGGCAGCCACGGGGGACGCCATAGATGTTCCGCTGAGGAACGCGTAGTTAGGACCGGTATCGACATTGTTATTTCGCAAGTCCCGCTCGAAAATATCCTCGGGATCCAGAAAATCATCCGGACTCTGCGGCTGGTCCCTGGATTGAATCGACATGACATACCCGCCGGGGGCGACGATGTCCGGCTTCGTCCGGAAATCGGTCCCCGTGACAGGCCCGCGACCGCTGAATCCAGCCACCTGCCAGTCCGTGTCACTTTGCTCCAGGGCACCATCAAGGTTGTCCGCATTGCGAAGATTCTCAATCGCTCCAACCGTAATCAGGTTTTTCGCATTCCCCGGGCTACTGACGGTCCCCGCGGTGCCGCCGGTTCCGTCGTCCGACCCTCCCCCCTCATTTCCAGCCGCAAAAAAATAGGAAATCTGCTGATTCCCGCTGATCGCGGGATCCGAGTCACGAACAAGGGCATCCCACACCGCGCTGAGCGCCGAGTACGAAAAGAGACTGGAGCCCCAGCTGTTATTGGACACCCGGACACCGTGCTCCCAAGCCAGTTGCGCCTGCTCTTCAGACGCGAAACTGTTGAAATCCTCAATCATGACAAGGCTGGCACCGGGCGCGATGCCGGCAAAAGTACCGGGCGCGTACGGGCCCTCCCCATCACCTGAGCCCGGGACCAAAGACGCCGTTTCCGAAAGCCCGCCATTGCCAAGCAGCGTGCCGGACACGTGCGAACCATGACCGTCCGTGTCACCGATAATTCCGTCCGAAGTCGGTCCTCCGCCCCGCGCCTCATAAGCAATGACCCGGGTGTTCGTGCCAAGTCCCGTGACAAGGTCCGGGTCAATGGCGAAACCGGGGTGGGTCACGTCAGCTCCCAAGTCCGTCACGCCCACGATCACGCCACTGCCGTCGAGTCCGGTCGTGTTGCTGAAATAGGCGGAGCGAACCAACGGGCCGGCCAGGTCGCTCATCGCCTTGAAGGGAAGATCCGGCTCAATGTACAAAATCCCGTCATCCAAGATCATAGCGTCGATCTTGCGTGGATCGGCCGCGATGGTCAGGACCGGACGATTGCCGCTCGATTGCCGCCGCAGGATATTTGCATCATATCTTGCAAGAACCTCGTCCGCATCCTGCGACGGGAACAGCATGACGTGATAGGTTCCCATCTCCGCCCGGCGCGCAACCGATTCGCTCGCGACCCCGGTGACGTACTGCAAAATATCGGGGCTCATTTTCAGGTAGGGATGGTAGGACTCCACAAGCAGCACATTTTCACGCTGCCCCAAAACCTCGAGCTCTTCGGCAGAGCCGTGCACAGCGTAGGCATTGTGCGGCACATAGTGAGTCACCTCCAGGCCGATTCCTTCCAACTCAGCCCTGAGATCATTGGAAACAGGCCCTTTGAACTGGACGATGTGACGCCGGGTCGTCGGGCGCGCGCGGAGCGCCTCGGGAATAGGCCAGTCCTTGCCTTCCTCCACCTTGGCCCGCGAATCGAGAACCGCATTTGCCATGATCAGCGCGGGCCTGCCCCCGCGGCGGCGATACTCCTGGAGCGGTTTCTGAACATTGCTCAGGATCCCCAGGTCCGCCGGCGTCGCGCGCAGTGCAGCAGCCACCTCGGGCCGCACACCACTCGAGCCGGACCGGGCGGACAAGCCTGAGAGTTCCCCGGAATCCGAAGCCGGCTGCGCCTGAGCCGCCAGGGAAGTCTCCGCATGCTCCGGTGACACAACCAAGGCGGAGGCCAGCCGGACCGCATCGCCGTCCCGTTCGAATGCAAGCGAGTAGTTCTCGTCCAATGTTCGGACAAACTCCTCGAAAGAGCCAATTTCAGCGGTCGTGGTAATCGTGCGGTCCTCTACGGAAGGACCGAATTGGATCGTCGTGCCGGTTCTCGCGGCGAACACCTCCAGCACTTTCAGCAGAGAAGCATTCTTCGCCTGGAGGCGATATCCGCGCTCCGTCTCGTGAAGCTCGATCGTGGAGGGGCCTGTTTCGTCTCCGGAGTCGTAGAACTCCCGAACTCCGGCACCGGTTGCGAGGACCGTGGCCGCAACTGCGAGGACAGCTGGCCATCGAAGTGCAAGCTTGGTCCTCCATCGCAAGGCGTTTATCATGCGCTCTTCTTCCTTCAAATTAACGGACAGGGAAATTCCGTACGTGTACCCGCGGCCACCCGGGTTACTTCTCCAACTCTTCTGCAGATTCCCGGCGAAATGCGCCCATGAGGATCCGCTCGCGGTTTCTCAGCTCCTGTACCTCAGCCACGAGCTCCAGTCGCTTGGCGTTTAAATCCCGGTATTCTTCCATTGCCTTCAACCTGGTCTGCAGCCGGGCCCGAAGCTCTCGGACCTCCTTCTCGGCGGCAAGCAGTTCCTCATGTATCTTCCGCGCAATCGGGTCATTCCGCTGCAGCTCCCGCATCTGTCCCAGAAGAAGGTGGTTCTCCTGTCCCACCCGCTTTTGCGTCTCGGCGATCTCCCGGCGAATCGTAGCAAGTTCGCGAGCACTCTCGTCATCCGTGTCGATCGCTCCCTCGTACGCTTTGCGGACTTCAGCAAGGGCGTCACGGCGCGCTACGTCGGGCGACGATTCAGACGCACACACCGCAACCGCTCCGATCCCGGCAGCCAAGAGCAATGCCGACACTCTCTTTGTCATAATAGCAGCTCTCCAGCTCACTGCACGTCGACTCTTTAATCTCTCCTATAGTCCCATCCACAAAGGCTTCACAAAGCGTGTCTACACGTCATTATCCGCCTTTGGTGTAGTCAATCGACTATAATCAAAGGATACCTGAAATCTCTTCAACTCGTTAAATACCAAGTTTCTATTTGTATACACGGGAGGTGTCAATCATTCCCCGTAAGCATTGTTCATATCTCCACGAACTCGATGGGACAATCGGGAAGAGCCTCCAAGAAAATGCGGCCGTACCACTTGGTGCAGATCCGGCTGTCAAGGATCACGACGAGCCCCTCATCCGAAGCGGTGCGGATCAAGCGCCCAACCCCCTGCCGGAACCTGAGAACCGCTTCCGGCAGAGAATATTCACGGAACGGATTCCCCCCACGGCTCTGAACCCGCTCCATGCGGGCCCTTACCAGGGGTAAATCGGGAACGGCGAACGGAAGTCGTGTGATAATGACCAACCGCAACGCGTCCCCGGGGACATCCACCCCGGACCAGAAGCTGTCGAGGCCGAACAGAACGCACATGGGGCTGGTCCGGAACCGCTCAAGCATGATGTGACGCGCCATCCCCTGCCCCTGCATAAGGAGCTGGAATCCGTCTGCCGAAAGAGTCGATTCGATCAGCCGGGACACCGTCCGCATGGTCGCGCCGCTGGTAAACAGGACAAATGCGCGGCCCTGCGTGCGGTGAACGAACTGCAGGATGGCATTGCCACATGCCTCCATATAGGCATCCCCTTCGTTGGGTTCCGGCATCTGCTCCGGGATCAAAACCCGCATTTGCTGCTCATACTGGAACGGAGACCCCACCTGCAACCGCTTCGCGCCTTCAGCTCCGACTCGGTTCAGAAAGTAATCCAACCGCCCTCCCACCGCAAGGGTCGCACTCGTTGCCACCACCGTAGGAAACACCTCGAAAATCTCCTCCCGCAGCGTGCCGGAGACGTCGATCGGGGCCGACCGAAGGGAATAGTTTCGCTTCCGGCTTCCCGTCAGCTCAACCCAGTATACATGGTCATCCATGGCCTGCTGCAGGAGGGCCTGGAGGCTGTCCTTCATTCCACCGCCCCGCTTGATCAAAGCATCGATTTCAGGAACGATCTGCTCATCCTGTAGCCCTTCCCGCACCTTGTCCAATGCCCGGACCACCGCCCCGATCTCGTCTCCGAGCGAGACGCCGGGATCAAGCGCCTCCTCCACCACCTTCTGCGTCTGTCCCTCGCCGAAGGCGCACCATCGCTCGACAGCCCGGAAGAAGCGGTCCGTCGTCTTGTAGAGCCCAGTGACCGCATGAGCAGCGCCACCTTCGCGCAGCACGGCCAGGATTCCCCGGTCTCGATCCGGCACGTAGAGGCGGCGCAGCCAGTGCTCCACCATGAACCGGCTGATCCGCAGCCCGAAGTGCTCACTCGCCACGTCCTCCATCTCGTGTGCCTCGTCGATCACCAGCAGCTCGAATGGCGGAAGGAATGAAGCGCCCTGGGCCCGAAGAGCCAGCTCGGAGAAGAGTATATGATGATTCACGACGAGGACATCGGCATCGAACATCCGCTTCCGGGCATTCATAAAGAAACAGGACTTGAACTCGGGGCACTTCTGCCAGAGGCAGTTGCCCTGCTCCGCGCAAACCGCGCTCCAGACTTCCGCTGCAGGCTGGGGATCCAGTTCCTGGATGCTGCCATCGATGGTTTCGTCCGCCCACTCGCGAATTAGATCAAGCTCGATGTTCTGCTGTGCCCGTAACAGGTCGTCCCCCAGGCGACGCGCCCGGTCAAGTCGTCGAAGACAAAGATAGTTAGACCGGCCCTTGACCAGAGCCGCGCGGAAGGAAACACCCATATGCCGCTGGAGAAACGGTATATCCTTATGGAAAAGCTGCTCCTGCAGACTGCTCGTGCGGGTGGCAACGACCACCTTGGTCTTGCGAAGAAGCGCCTGCCGAATCATCGGGACAAGGTAGGCGAAACTCTTGCCAACCCCCGTTCCCGCCTCAACCACCAAGTGCCCCCCCCCGGTGGCCGCGTCCGCGACGGCTTCCGCCATTTCGCATTGCTCCGGCCGGTGCTCGTACGGAAACGACTGGCCAGCGCATCCCTTCGCGAGGCCTCCATCCGGAGAAAAAAATGCCCGGGTAGCAGCGAGAACATCGGAAGACAGACCCGCCGAAGGATCTGGTCGGTTAGAGATCATGGGCGTACGCTCCAACCTACTGAAATCCTGATGATTGTCAGTCTTTTCCAGAAGGTTGGGGTTGAACTCCGGCGCCAAGCCGGGATATTGTTCCACGGTCTTTCGATCGGGCGAGTGTAGCTCAGCTGGTAGA